>JAFVDR010000338.1 GCA_017476165.1 Treponema sp.
AGAATTCAAAATTCTTACTGACCAAGTATATCTAATTGTTCTGTCTATGGCTAGTTATTGGCAACAACAAAAGATTTTGCATTACCTTCAAACGGACCTGCCTTTGGTGTAACCTCCCGGTGATTACCAAAGTAGTCGCTGTCAAAAACAATCGGACTACCGTCAGGGTTTTCAAATTTCTGCTCGCTTTCAAATGCCATTCCCAGCAGCTGGGTGGAAACCATTTGGCACTCGACACCCTTCAACAGGCTGAACACATTCGTTTTCAATGTATACGTACCATCTTTTTCAATCAGTTTGAGTGTAGCTGTTTCCTCACTGACCACGGCATCCGCTTCCTTTTTCATGGGAACGGCACCGTTAAAATACACGTTTCCAGCAGCCCATACAGGTAAAGGGTTGTAATAGCGATCACTCGGTTCAGACCCCATTCCGCAATATCCTTCAAACTGTTTTTCCCATTCTTCATACGTCGGATACGAATCATACGGAACAGTACCACAGGTAAGGTTTGCATCAGTCCATTCGCTGTCCTTCATTCTCTGATGGATTTCTTCCATGCCTGGCCGCACTTTCTTCTGAATAAAGATATTGTTGTAAAAACGCATGTCTCCATGAAGAATAGTCATAAAGCCCATGATTTCGGTGCGATGGGGAACATGATACGGTGTATAGCGAGGGGATTTCTGTGTCAAAGAACCGTTCATGACACCGCGACCAACTGCAGTAAACGAACCTGCAATCAAATTGTGCACGAGTGCAACTCCTTGCGTTGCAAGCTTTACGGCATGATCAGACAAAAGAATATTGTTGTCTAGCAATGTTGGACCATGAGACACTTCAATAAACACATCCTCACCCAATCCATCCATGTTCTTTGGATTGGCATTGGCATCAAATGGCAGACAGTTATCATGGAACAGGTTCTGGCTGACACGGGTTCCCTGAGCCTGCCAGTCAAGCCAAAGCCCCCTCGTACAGTGGTGAATATGATTTCTGCGAATGACGACATCAATGGCAGCATGCATTTTTATGCCGCCAATTTCTGCACCTGCAAGATTCTGCTTGTTGTTGATGTGATGAATATGATTGTCTTCGATAATGGAAAAAACACCTCCAAGGTGTCCGACAATGCCAGTCTGGCCGCAATCATGAATGTCACAGCGGCGTATGATGTGAGAGCCTATCCGCTCCTTTGTCCAGCCTTCAATCTGTGCCTGACATATATTGTCGCGTTCCGTCTGAGTTCCATCCTTGAACTTCCACTTTGACCACTTGTTGTCATTGTTCGGCTGAAGGTATTTTCCCAACGAAATGCCGCAACACTTGGAATCACTCACTTCACAATCTTCTATAATCCACCCCTTTGACCAGTGGGGGCCTATCATGCCTTCCTGATATGCCGTAGGCGGTGCCCACTGAGTTGCAGCCTGCTTTACCACAAAGCCGCTCAGCGTAATGTATCCAACACCTTCCTTTGAAGGATAAAAACAATTTTCCCTGACGGTAATCTCTACAGTCTCTTTGTTTGGATTCTTGCCCTGAAAATTTGCATAGATGACTGTTTCATCGTGTTCTTTGTCCTGCTCCGTGTACCACGTATAGACAGAAAAGTCTGGATCCCATGATTTTTCATAGACAACGGGATGTTCTACGGCCTCCAGCGAGGAAACTTCATACAGAGATTTTCCATTCAGGAACACCTCGCCTGTATGAGCCTTGTACATAACAATGAACCAGTCTCCGCTCACCAAGGTTGTATACGGGTTGTATGCACCGAACAGTCCGTTCGGAATGCGTGCAACCCATACGTTGCCCGAATGTTTTGCCCAGTTTGAGACAACTTCACTTCCGGTAATGACGGCTTCTTTCATTTTCACGGAACGGTATGTAATGCGAGCATTTTCCGTGCCTGCGTTTGCAGGATCGACATATTCCCGATATATGCCAGGTTCCACTAGGACTTCATCTCCCGGCTTTGCAATGCCAGCAGCTTCTGAAATTCTTTTAAACGGATACTCTTTTGTTCCGTTTCCGCTTTTCCGTGCCTTTGCATCAACATAAATATTCATTTCCACATCCTCCTACAAGGAACTCTCTAAAAAATTCTATTTTGTAAACATCTATCTTTTCAGCGTACAGTAGCCCCTTACATCATTATTATCATCCGCAGGGGAAATCTTTATCGAATATCCAGAAGCAACTTCTTCCGACAATGTAATGCGCAGCTTGTTCCTGTTACTGGTCGTTTCCCCGTAGAATTCCTGAACCCAGAGGCGTACATTGGAAGAATCATACAATTCTACTTTCAGTCGGTCATCCCGCGGCATAAATTCAAATTGCACAAGGACTTTTTTATAGTTCCCATTTTCAAATTCAGCGGATTCTATTTCGGGAGTGTCAAACAGTATGTCCGCAGTATCCTTGCAGGACCACAGGGGAAAAACGCTTGCACACAACAAAAGGAAGGTCATCACAAAACCATATCTTTTCATATAATCGATATTAGCATGTTTGATACGCTCCGTCAATTTTTAGGGGTTGCCACAATTTATTTGCCGTAATCGCATAAATTCATTATATTGAAGATATTTCAGAGACTTACTATAACAAAAGGAGTATAAAGAAACTATGGCAACATATCAGTTTCAGACAGAAGTCAACCAGCTTCTTAAATTAATCATCCATTCCATGTATTCAAACAAAGACATATTCCTGAGGGAAATTGTCTCAAATGCGTCCGATGCCTTGGACAAACTGAAATATCTTACAGTATCAGAAGATGCCTACAAGAACATTGTTTTTGACCCTCGCATTGACATTACCTTCGATGATGCAAAGAATGTATTGACCGTTCAGGACAACGGTATCGGTATGGACGAAAAAGACCTGACCGACAACCTTGGCACCATTGCCCGTTCAGGTACCAAAGCGTTCATTGAAAAACTTTCACAGAGCGGTTCAAACAACTCAGACTTAATCGGTCAGTTCGGTGTCGGATTCTACAGTGCATT
Source organism: Treponema sp. (assembly GCA_017476165.1). Lineage (GTDB taxonomy): Bacteria > Spirochaetota > Spirochaetia > Treponematales > Treponemataceae > Treponema_D. Next base: position 3,015 of record JAFVDR010000338.1, read on the forward strand.
CATGGCAGCATCCAGAATAGACGTATACACCCGCAAGGCCGGCGGAGACGGAAAGGTGTGGCACTGGACTTCTGACGGCACAAATTCCTATGAAATCGAAGAACTTGACGCAGACAAGGCTGCATACTCACAGTATGGCTTTGACAAGGCGGAACAGACAGGTTCTGCCATTGAAATTCACCTGAACGATGACAGCAAGGACTATGCAAGCCGCTGGAAGATTGACGATCTTATCAAGAAATATTCCAACCACATTGCATTCCCCATTTACCTTCATTACACTCAGACAAAATACGACAAGGAAGGAAAGGCAAACGGCTCTGAAAACAAGACGGAACAGATTAACAGTGCAAGTGCTTTGTGGCGCAAGAGTAAAAGCGAGCTGAAAAAAGAAGATTACAACGAGTTCTATAAAACATTCTCTCATGACGGAACAGATCCTCTTCTGCACCTGCACACCCATGCAGAAGGTACGATTGAATATACAACGCTGTTCTATGTTCCTCAGGTAGCTCCATTCGACATGTACAATGCCGACTACAAGAGCGGTCTAAAGCTGTACGTAAAGCGCGTCTTCATTACCGATGACGACAGGGAGCTGCTTCCTTCTTATCTGCGCTTTGTACGCGGTGTCATAGACTCTGAAGACTTGCCGTTAAACGTAAGCCGTGAAATTCTACAGCAGAACCGCATTCTGGACACCATCAAAACGCAGTCAGTAAAAAAACTGCTTTCTGAATTCAAAAAGATTGGACAGGATGCAGACAAGGCACGCAAAAGTGAAAAGCCTACTGACGATGAAAAGGCATTAATTGAAAAATGGAACAAGTTCGTAAAGTCTTACAATCGTCCAATGAAGGAAGGTCTGTATTCTGACTATGCAAACAGAGACGAAATTGCAGAAATCGTACGATTCAAGAGTACTGATGCAAGCGGAACTGGCGATGACAATTGGACAAGTCTTGCAGACTATGTCCAAAGGATGCAGAGCGGTCAAAAGGCAATCTACTACATTACAGGTTCAGACGAAAAGAATCTTCGTGCTTCACCACTCCTTGAAGCCTACAAAAAGAAGAACTTTGAAGTTCTGATTATGCCAGACGACATTGATGACATCGTTATTCCAGGATACGGAAAATACAAGGACTTTGAACTTAAAGCCGTAAACCGTGCCGGAAGTGACGAAGAACTGGGCGTAGACAAAGACGAAGCCAAAAAGAAAGAAGAAGCCTTCAAGCCTGTACAGGAAAAAATAAAGAAGGCCTTGGGCGACCGCGTAAAGGATGTTGTTTTGAGCAAACGCCTTTCTGACAGCCCATGCTGCATTGTCATTGACGAAAACGATCCTTCGCTTCAGATGGAGCGCATGATGAGGGCAATGGGACAGGGAAACGGAAACCTTGTAAAGCCTATCCTCGAAATCAACGGCGACCATGCACTGGTAAAAAAGCTTGAAGGACCTGTCACTGATGAGTTTGCAAAGCAGGTAAGTGAAGTCCTGCTTGACCAGGCTTTGCTTGTAAGTGGTGCAGAAATAAATGATCCTACGGAATTTGTAAAGGCTGTAAACGAGCTTTTGACACGGTAAGCAGCTTGAACCAGTCAAGTCTGAACATGTACAGCGTGTTCAGACTCTGCTCGGATTGCAAACAGGCAACGTACTAGTAGCTATAGCTCTTATATGTTGCCGTATGATTTGATTCGTTTACCGTCATAACGGCAAACTTTTCGTTGGAAAGGAACGCCGGAACAACATATTCGGTAAACGTATCAAATGAGGTACTGTGTTCGGAATGCATGTGCCCTGAAAGATAGGCTATGGCTTTCTGTTTTTTCAGTATGGTAATAAGCTGATCTGCTTCAAGCGTGTTCTGAAGGGAATAATAGCTGGCAAAAAAATCTTTTGTTCCGTATACTGGATAATGCGTACACACAATCTTGTAATTTGAATCGGCAGCCATTGCAGCCTTGAATTTGTTAAATTGAGTTGTTCCCATTGAGCCTGAACCCGTATCAAGAAAATAATAGCTTATGCTGTTTATTGCAAACCGATAAAACGATACATTCGGATACACTAAATCTTCAAAATCATCCCAACCACTGTTGTACAGGTCATGGTTTCCAACCACACCGTACACTTTTCCGCCTGTAATGCTTTCTATTCTTGATGCAAATGCATTGTACTTTTCAAATTCACTGCGCTCTCCATGATCGGCAATGTCTCCAAGGCAAACGGCAAACGAAGGAGCTGGGTTTATGGTTCCATCATTAATCTTGGCCTGCAGGGTGGTAAAAAAATCGTCATCGCGGCGGCTCTTGAAATTGCCAAAATGAACGTCAGTGACAATAAGGAAGGAATAAGTTGACCCGCTGACAGAACTTGGAGAAATGTCGCGTAAATCGCCGACACGTTCTTCAACGGATTCACCATGGTCTAACACCTCATAAAAACCGTAGCTACATGAAAAAAAAATGATTGAAGCACAGACAGCTGTCAGTAAAAAAAATCTCTTGAACATCATAAATGCAATCCCAAAATAAAGCGCATCTCAGAATCATCATACCGTGCTGAGACAGTAAAGAAATCGATGTATCTGGATGTTGTTTCAAACGTTATGTCGAGCTTTTTGCCCAATGCCTTGGTAACACCAAAACTGAACGATGGTGCACAGAACACCATGTATCTGAACATTTCATAGGAACTGGCACGGACATACAGCATTATGTCATAGGGAAGATAGAAATCAGACTCAAAGGAAAAATCAATGCTGTTATTCGTGATGTAGCCGATGGCATCGGATACGGCAAATATTTTGCGTGCCTTGTGAAAAAAGCCGGCATTCGCTTTGAGTCCCAACCAGTAGGCAGGACGGGCTTCATAATGAACATTAAGCAGTACGTCATGACATAGGCTGATATCATCAAAAAGACTGAAATGATAAACGAGCCCTGCTCCAAAGCGCATTTTACGAAAATGAAACGGCCAAAATACGCCCCCTGTCGTTGCATGAAAAATGTCCCCTGACATTTGAACGCCACTGTACAGCTGAAAATAAGTTGTATCAATCTGAGCATACGGCTGAGCCATAAATGTATATGGCTCAAATCCAGAGCCAGAATTCATTCCCATTGAAAGGTGAAAACTAATGTCAGGTGAGGAATACTCAAAATAGCTGTCTTTTTTTCGGGAATCAGCGGCAGCCCATAGGGATGAAAACATTGCGACCATCAGCACAAACAAAAGCACTGCTTTTTTATTCATGATAAAGACCTTATCTCGTATAAAAGATTTGATTTTTCTGGTAATGCGTTGTATACTTAATATAAAGAACGGCAGTTTGCCAGCAATTCTTAAATCTTAATCAATTATAGGAGAAAATACAATATGACAAAATCAATTTCAGCACAGGGATTCACCTTGGAACGAGATCAGTCAGACTTGATTAACCAGAAATTAAAGCGTATTGATTATGCAGATAACTTAATCGTAGACCTTATCATGCATGTTAAGGAAGATAAAAAATATTATTTTGATACCACAGTAAACTTCCGTTGGGGTGCAAATGCTCACGTTACCAGTGATGATTTTGATTTTGCTGCAGCGCTGAACAAACTGATGGATGTTCTTGACCAGAAGGTAAAGAAAGAAAAAGACAAGATTCAGGAAAAGAAATAAGGGTTAGCAAGCCTATTTTTTTCTGACATTAAAGGCTGGAGCGATATTTTGCAACGGTTCTGCGGGCAACGGTAATGCCGCGGGACTGCAAGATATCGCTTATTTTTTGGTCGCTGAGTTTTTTCTTGTCATCTTTGTGTTCTTCAATGATTGCCCGAATTTCCTTAAGGATTTTATCTTTGCTCGTATTTTCTGCAACTGCATTCACAAAGAAGTATTTTATGTCAAACAGCCCCCATTCGCATTCCAGATACTTGCTGTTTGCCATTCTTGAAATGGTGCTTTCATGCACTCCCATAATGTTTGCAATGTCCAGCTGCTTGAGCGGAATCAAGTTTCCAGGTCCTTTCTTAAAAAACTCATGCTGCCGTTTTACGATGAGGCAACAGGAGCGCAACACAGTATTCTGCCTCATTTCCACCGATGAAATGAATGCCTGAGCCTTTTTGATGCCTTCTTGAATGACAGTCTTTTCCGTTCCCAAAGCATGTGCGGCATGTCTGGCATATACGGGATTTATATCCAAATCAAACGAAAAGTCATTCGACAGGCTTACTTGCCAGCTTGAATCCTTTACGGTTACGATGCCTTTGTCAAAGTTTTCTTCCTGTACTTCATCCAGCCGAACAACAGAAACATCGCTCTGCACGTAATGTACATCCTGCGTGCTGTAATTGCGTGCGGGATATGGGTCAAGGCTTCGAATAAAGGAAAGAGCTTCCGATACATCATGTTCGGTTACTTCCATATCCAAAAACGGTTCTGTTTCCTGCGCACCAAAGAGAGATTTTCGTTCTTTTTGATATGCTGCGATTTTCTTGCATATTTTGTCGGTTTGGGGAGGATTCAGAAAGTCAAAGTGCCCATCCAGTATAAATCGGGCTGTGGCAGGGCAATCAGTTCGGACTGAAGCCTGTACTGCAAGGCTTTCTTCCATATTCTTTACGCACGTACCGACAGGCTCAAAACGCTGTATGCGAGTCATGCATTTAAAAAGAAGGGCTTCTGTTTGTGCAGCATCGTTTTTATCCAGCAGCGTAACGGGAGCCAATATGTGATATCCCTTGGAATCAAGGTTGCCAATGAGCTTTTCACCTATGGCATGTTCTGCCTCCGACAGGCTTTCCATGTTCAGCTGCTCCAAAAGCGCATCCTGCAAGGACTGTCGCATGTCGGCCTTTGATTCCAATGCATTCTGATAGACTTCGCTTGCCTGCTCCCCGGCCGCACTTGCACTTCCGACTTTGACACTCAACACCCTGTCTTTTTTTCTTCCCGCATTCTTAACAACAAGTGCGGGATTCTTTTCGGCCTCTTCGTATACAGCATCTTTCAATTCATCTGTTCCCAACGAAAGGATGGAAAGAGACTGAATCTGCTGTTGGCTCATTATTTGAACCTGAGACTGCTGCTGTTTTTGCAGGAAATCAAAACCCGACATTACTTTACTATAGCACAAAAAAGTTTTTACTGATACACTCTTTTTTATGAAAAGTTTTACAGAATTTGGCATTAAAATTCCTGACATCTTGTTGCCGAAAAACAAGGACATGTCTGTTTGGAGTGTAATTGCCTGTGACCAGTATACACAGGACATTTCCTACTGGAAACGTGCAGCTGACTGTGCAGGAAGCAACCCTTCCACACTGAACCTGATACTGCCAGAAGTATATCTTGAAAGCCCCGATAGAACAGAACGCATTCAGAATATCCGAAAGACAATGAAAGACTATCTCTCAAACGGTGTCTTTGATGATGCAAAAGAAGAATTTATATACGTAGAAAGAAAAACCGGTTACGGCAGAATCCGAAAAGGGCTCGTTGTTGCCGTAGACCTTGATTCCTACGAATGGAAGCCCCTGTCAAAAGCTTTGATTCGTGCAACTGAAGCCACCATTGAAAGCAGAATTCCTCCCCGAAAGGAAATTCGCAAACAGGCTCCTATTGAAAGCCCTCCCATCATGCTGCTAGTCAATGATCCTCAGCATTCCCTCGTAGAAAAAATCGGAGAGCTGGTTAAAAAGAATTCACCTGTCTATGACAGCAATCTTATGCTCGATGCAGGACACATTACAGGATGGACAGTATCTTCTGAACACGAATTAAACAGTGTGCATGATGCACTTGAAAACCTAAAGAAAGCAAATACTGCACCAGACGGAAGCACATTCCTGTTTGCGGTGGGAGATGGAAACCATTCCTTGGCAACGGCAAAAGCCGTTTGGGATGAATACAAGACAGAAACAGGGATTAAAGACTCACCTGTACGCTATGCACTCGTAGAAATCGTCAATATTTACGATGAAGGGCTTACGTTTGAACCCATCCACCGCGTTCTTTTCGGCATTGATGCAGATGCCCTCGTCTCGTATGTTCAGGGCAAGCTGGGCGGCATATTATCGACATGTGCTTCTGCTGATGAACTTGAAGGCAAGGTAAAGAATTCCGCAGCATCATTTGGTTTTGTATCAAAGACAGAAGACGAAAAAGACAAATTCATTCTTTTGGAAACACCTGTAAAGGAGCTTGCCGTAAGTCGCCTGCAACCCGTTCTTGATGAATGCATGGCTTCATACAAAAAGGAAAACAACATCGACTGCACCATCGATTACATCCATGGCAGTGATGAAGTATTCCGTCTGGGGGCACAAGATCGAAAAGATAAAAGAACGGTATCAATTCTCTTGCCGCCAGTAGCAAAGGACTCCTTCTTTGCCACCATAAACAGCAGAGGACCTTTACCAAGAAAGAGCTTTAGCATGGGTGAAGCCAGTGAAAAGCGTTTCTACCTGGAATGCAGAAAACTGTTTGACTGATGAATGAACCTCTAAAATTCGCCTTTGGCGATTTTTAGAGGTTGTTGCCACCAGCTATGGGGAATGGATGCAGTTTTGACTGAATAAATCCTAAAATGAGCACTCGTAATACAAAGGAACACTCCATTCCCATTCGAATTCATCCGTTTTTATTTCAATGTAAGAAAAATCAACTCCAGCGGAAACGACATGCCTGTTCATGGTAAACATCATGCGTGGATATAATTCATACGACACCCGTGACAAATCTTCATCTTTTGTATTCACAGCTGCATAGTAGAATACGCGGGGCTTAAAGGCAAGATGTTCCACAATAGGAACAAGAGCCTGCATTCCAAGATACAATGGAATGTAGTCGCTTTCTACGGAACGTCCCATTTCGCCCTCAAGCGCAAGCTGTACCACACCGACAGTAGCCTTGATATTCAAGGATGCAAAGTCGGCTTTCCCTACCTTACTGTAATTGGTCACTTTCTTAAAGCTACTGTTGGCAATATATGGCTCTGCATTGTCTGAATAAGAGGCATATATAGACAACGCCTTTAAAAGACCATTGAACTTTGGAGCCCATAAGATGGAAAAGGTCGTGCTCCAATTATGCTCTTCGGGCTTTTTTTTCGTTTCGGCAACAAAATCGTAGCAGACGGAACTTCCTATTTTTACGGGAACAGAAGGAGCAATCGAAGACAAGTCAAATGCGAGCCCTCCGTGCAGCCCCCTAGACTCTTTGAACGAAACGTAGCTTTCGGTAACGGGAACGGCAACACCGCCTGAAAATCCTGCGTAATTGAACTGCACGCCGACTCCTGTTTTGCCCCATCGTGATGCACCTGTGTAAATTTCACTTAATTGAAAATATGAACCTGGCAATGCATAGGAATATAATTTGCCGACTGCAACTTCTACAAGAACAGTTCCAAACGGCCGTATTTTTATGTTTGCCTTCTTTACTTCAATTTTTTGACTTTCATCATCACTTTTTTCAGCACTACTAAACCGCCAGTACAATTTGCCTGCCATGGTAACATAATCATTACCCATGGTTGAATCAAACAGCAGATACCCTCCACCAAAGACAGGCTCTTCATTCACGCTTTTTTTTCTGGGGGTTACGCCAACGGTAACATTGGTCTTATTTGTATCCGCATAGACAAAAATGCCGGCACATAAAAAAAAGACAGTCAACAAAACGTTTCTACATGTAAAAGTCATTTTCAAACTATACAAATAGAACCTATAGATGTCAATCCCACGGCATTGTGCACTTGTATTTTTTTTGCATAAAAAAACAGGCTGCAATGCAGCCTGTCATAATCACTTAGTTAAAAGGATTTTCTCCCTTGTAAAGGACACCCTTCGGTTGGTTGTATGCAATGTCTTCAACGCCAAGATAATTGAACAATGTAAACAAAGCTTTTCCAACATGGCTGAAAGCAACAGCTCCATGATGAGGATACTGCTTGCTGATAAGAACATGACGGTAGAAACGTCCCATTTCAGGAATAGCGAATACACCGATGCCACCAAATGAGCGTGTAGCAACAGGAAGGATTTCTCCCTGAGCAATGTAAGACTGAAGTTTACCATCAGGACGAGCCTGCAGACGGAAGAATGTAATTTTGCTTGCAGCAATGTCTCCTTCCAGAGTTCCTCTTGTAAAGTCTGGCTTTGAATCCTTTGGTTCAAGAAGACGATGCTGGATGAGCTGATATTTGACTCCAGGCTTTGAACTCTTTGCAAGACGACAGAATGGCGTGTTGCCACAGTGGAATGCCATGAATGTGTCGCTGAGAACATACGGATAAGAGAATTTTCCCTTGACCTCTGCATCGTAAACATCTTGTGGTACGGAGTTGTTAATGTCAAGAAGGGTAACGCTTTCACCAGACACACAAGTTCCAATGTATTCGGACAGAGCACCGTAGATGTCAACTTCGCAGGCAACAGGAATGCCTCGGGAAGCAAGGCGGCTGTTTACATAGCAAGGCTCAAATCCAAATTCCTTAGGGAATGCAGGCCAACATTTGTCGGCAAATACGACATACTCTTTGCTTCCCTTGTGATTTTCCGCCCAGTCAAGCAATGTAAGTTCAAACTGTGCCATGCGAGGAAGCATTTCTGGATAGTTGTTACCTTCTACGCCCAGCTCATTTGCCATGTCTTTTACAACATCATCAATGCGCTTGTCATCTTTATGTTCACGATAAGAAATAAGAAGGTCAAGTTCGGAGTTCTCTTCAATTTCAACGCCAATATCATACAAGCCCTTGATAGGAGCGTTACAAGCAAAGAAGTCCTGAGGACGAGGACCAAATGTAATGACCTTAAGGTTCTTCAATCCAATGACAGCTCTTGCAACAGGAATGAATTCCACAATCATCTGTGCAATGTCATCTGCTGTTCCAACAGGATATTCAGGGATAATGCCTTTAAGATGGCGGAGATTAAGGTTGTAAGAGCAGTTGAGCATTCCACAATATGCGTCACCGCGACCATTAATCAAGTCTTTGCCAGTTTCCTCTGCTGCAGCAACGAACATGCAAGGACCATCAAAATGCTGTGCTATTTCGGTTTCAGGAGTTTCAGGACCAAAGTTTCCAAGGAACACGACAAGGGCATTGCAGCCAGCTTTCTTTACTTCCTCTACAGCCTTAAGCATATCCTTTTCATTTTCCACAGTTGTCTTTGCTTCATACAAGCTTCCTTTGTTTCCAAAGGCCTTAACAACAGCAGCCCGTCTTTTTTCAGAGAGAGAGATAATAAAACAGTCTCTGCTCACCGCAATAATTCCAAGTTTCACGTCTGGAATATTTGTCATCTTTTCCATGGTATTCTCCTTACATATCTAACATAGCATATCTTGCTACACTATATCTTTGAAATATCAATATTTTCGCCAGTAATTCCCACATAAGCCCCCTGCTTGGCTTCTGCAGTCGCAGGATGGGCAATAAGCCACTTGTTTTTTGCCCAAAGGAGCTTGTCCTCAGCATCATGAATGGAAATTTCTGGTTTGGCAGTATTCGTGTCTTTTGGCAGTACGATAATTACACGGAAGCCTTCAGATACGTCTGCACCATGGACATCACAACAAGGTGCATAATGAAGAGTTGTTTCATATACCTGTACCACAGTACCAGCCGGCACTCTGAATGCTTCCACCTTCTTGGAATTGATTTTTCCGTTCTTTACATCCTGCACAGAAGCAAGCAAAAGAATTGCATCACGGGAAGGAATATTCAACTCACTACCCCTGTGATATTCAAGGCAATTCAATTTTGTGTTGAAGCCGTTGCAGTATCCAACCTGTATCGGCATTCCTCCATACGCATTCAAACTAAATTCTTTTGCAACGGGAAGATCTTCCAGTTGCTTGGCACCAGGTTCGTACACGGTACTGTCAGCAGGCATCGGAGTTGAGCTTTCCAATGTTTCAAGCAAGGCTTTTACATCATAGCCTTTCAATACTTTTCCATATCGAGAAAAACCTTCTGAAAAAACGCTTTTAATTTTTAATTTCATACACAGCCACCTTTATTTTTTCTTTACATTGTTGACAAAGCCTTGTAACTGTCTTTCAAAGCCGGATACAACTGAGTGTACAGCTTGTAGAATTTTTCATATTGTACACTGTTTTCCTTTATTGGATTCTGAGGTGCATTTGTCTTGATGACAGCATGGCATCCTTCTACGACACTCTTGTAGATTCCCGTTCCAACACCTGCAAGAATTGCAACACCCAAAGCAGGACCTTCCTTACTTACAACAGTCTTTACAGGACAGTTATATACATCTGCAAGCATCTGGCGCCACAAAGGACTAGATCCACCGCCGCCACAGGCAAGCATGTCATTTATCGTTACGCCCATGCTGCGCAATACTTCAATAGAATCCCTCTGGCTGTAGGTAACGCCTTCCATGACAGCCCTAAGCAGATGCTGCCTTGTGTGCATTGCAGAAAGTCCAAAGAATACACCACGACAATCAGGATCAAGGTGAGGCGTTCTTTCCCCCATAAGATAAGGAAGATACAAAAGCCTGTCAGCACCAATAGGAATGCGCTCAGCCTGTTTGTCCATAATAAAATACGGATCTTTACCCATTCCATCAGCGGCAATCATTTCTTCGTGGCAGAAAGTGTCCCTGAACCATTTGAGTGAAAGCCCCGCAGCTTGTGTAACACCCATTACATGCCATGCACCAGGAACGGCACAGCAGAATGTATGCACTCGTCCTTTCGGATCAATGCTAAGCTTACTCGTATGAGCAAAAACAACACCACTGGTTCCAATCGTAGTAAATGCAATGCCGTCTTCTACCGTACCTGTTCCTACGGCAGCTGCAGCATTATCGCCTGCACCACCGACAACAGGAGTTCCCTCCGGCACACCTGTCAGCTCAGAAGCTTTCTTTGTTACTTTTCCGGTAATTTCAGGAGACTCATACACCTTTGCAAGAAGGGATTTATCAATGCCAAGCTTTGTCAGGACTTCGTCAGACCAGCAGCGGTTTGGAACATCAAGCAGCTGCATTCCGCTTGCATCGCTCACTTCCGTTGCGAATTCACCAGTCAGCATGTAGCGGACATAATCTTTTGGCAGCAGGATGTGTGCACATTTAGCATATACTTCAGGTTCATTGTTTTTTACCCACATGATTTTACTTGCCGTAAAACCAGTCAGGGCAGGATTTGCAGTAATTTCTATCAGACGCTGAGCTCCAACTTTCGAAGTTATTTCTTCGCATTCTTTTGCAGTACGCTGGTCACACCATATAATACTCTTGCGGAGGACATTTCCGTCCTTATCAAGCATTACAAGACCATGCATCTGACCGCTAATGCCGATTCCCTTTATGTCTTTGGGATTGACACCACTCTTTGCAACAACCTCTTTCATGCTGCCACATGCTGCATGATACCAGTCCAGAGGGTCTTGCTCTGCCCATCCGTTATGCGGCTGATACAGAGGATATTCAATCGTCTTTGAGGCCAAAGGCGTTCCCTGTTCATCAAATATAACTGTTTTTGTACCACTCGTTCCCAAATCAACGCCGATTAGATATGCCATTTGTAAGCTCCTCGCCATTCTGTTAGGCAACCGATTGCCTATTAGTACTATTATACAGAATATTTATAATTCGTCAAATTATTTTTTCACAAACTTTAGAAAAAAAAATGTTATTTTTTTTCTGAAAAGTATACAAAAATGATGGATCTCGAGGAACTACTATACTAAGGAGCTTTATATGATAGAAAATAAAGAATTCAGAATGTTAAACCAAAGACTCGACGGCACCTTCAAGGCAATCTTTACACAGGATACTTACGATTCTCGTAATGCATTGAAATCCTTCCTTTCGGCAATGATTGGCAGAACCGTAACAGAAGTAACCGTAAGGGAAAATGAGCCTTCGCAAAACTTTGAAGGACAGAAAGGCATCAGATACGACATAAACTGTATCTTTGATGACAGCACAAGGGCTCAGGTTGAGATGCAAGGCTTAGACAGGAAGTACGACTACGGAAAACGTGCAGAATATTACGTTGCACGGCTCGTAAGTTCCATTGCTGTAAAAGGCGATGACTGGGACGATTTACCAAAAGCCTACCAGATTACGCTGATGGATTTTAAATACGACAAGTCAAATGCAGAACCGTTGCACCGCTACACACTTACAGACATAAATGACGGCTCTAAACTGTCGGACACAATTAATGTAATATTTTTGGAGCTTCCCAAACTGCCCCCGATTGATGATAAAACAGACATTAAAACCTTGCCAAGCGTAATAAAATGGGGTACCTTTTTTAAAGAGGCAGATAATCCAAAAAGGCAGAAGTTAATAGGCGAACTTGTAAAGACAGATGGAGGCATTATGGGAGCAGAAAAGACACTTGATAAAATAAGCGAAGATGGCTGGCGATGGTTTGATGAGGCTTATAATCAGAGTTTCAGGATTGATCAAGTAAGCAGCATGAATGCCTGCAGACGAGAGGGCAGAAGAGAAAGTCAACTTGAAAGTGCCAAAAATTTTCTTGCAATGAATATCTTGACGCACGAGCAGATTGCCAAAGGCGTTGGCTTGCCGATTGAAAAGATTGAAGAACTGGCTCGCGAGATGGAGGCTACAGAATAGTTACTGCTGACAATACAGTATTTTAAGATAGAAAAAGCCTGAGTTTCTGAAAAATTTTAGAAACTCAGGCTTTTGTTTTTGCATTTTCAGAGTTGTGTCGTGAATC
>JAFVDR010000339.1 GCA_017476165.1 Treponema sp.
AATTCAGTCAGGCCTAGTTCCGTACCTGCGCGAGGACGAACTGCTGGGCAAGAACATCATCCTTGTTTCAAACCTTGCTCCACGCAAGATGCGCGGCATCGAAAGCCATGGAATGCTCCTTGCTGCCGACTACACGGAAAACGGAAAAGAATGCGTAGAAGTCCTTACCGCTCCATGGGCAGCTCCAGGAACGCCTGTCATTCCGGAAGGTGCAGACCCAGCCGCCGAAAAGCCTGCAAAGATAGACTTTGACAAACTTGAAAAGATTGTACTGAACATAAAGGACAAGCACTTTCAGGTGGGCGGCGTAAACCTTACTGCAGCAGGAAAGGCCATTACGACAGAAAAGTCTGACAACTGCGCTGTGGAGTGAAGCAACCGACCATTGGTTTTTAGATAAAGGATTTTTTATGAAAAAGATTGTTTCAGCTGTACTTGTCGCTCTTTTTGCGACATTCGTCTGTGTTGCCCAGTCGGAGGTCACTGAGCTTCCTCACCCTCACTTTGAGATTCCTTCTTCCGACAAAGAATTTACGGTGAACTTCATTGCCTTGAAAGGAATGAAGGAGTTTAAATTTTCGAAGGGGCAGGACGACCTTTACGTTACAAAGGCGTACAAGGCAAAAAGCCACAACAAGGAAGGAGTGATAACCTACAGCCTTTTCAAGGATACGGGCGTTACCGAAGAAAGCATGAGGGGCGAAGTCTTTGTGTGGACTTTGATGTGCACGATGAATGCGTGTGGCAGCGACCAGATTTCGCAGCCGACATTTTTCAAGAACAGCGATGTGAAGGGAGAATTCAACGGTGACTGCGGCACTTACAATTTCATAAAAGGCCCGTTCACGAATGACTTTCTGAAAGATTATTCTTATGCTGCCGTTGACAGCTTTTACAAGAAAGGTCAGGGACTTGTCATCCGCATTTCAATGTCAAACGACTTAGGCTTTTTTGGACGTGCAGAGGATGGTAGCTTTGTTACGATGGAAGCTCCTTATTATGATTTTTATGATGCGTTCAAATTTAAGGACAGAGAAATCCCTACGCACTTTGAAAAGGCTTCGTTTGACCAAAAGCTTGGCATCAATTACTCGGTGATTGACGGAATGAAGGAGATGAAGCTTCCCAAGAAAAAGGGAGTCCATTTGTGCAAGGCGTTTAACCTTGAACACGACGGAATAAAGGGTGCAATGGTTTTGAGCCTGTTCAAAGATTCCGGGGTGAACCAGGATATGTTCAGGGACGAAGTTTTGGAATTTTCCAAAAAGTACCTTTTGAGCCTAATGAAAAATCCTTCGGAAGTGAGCCTGCCGGACTTTCAAAAGAAGTATGAGAGTGCAAACGCACCCTACGACTGTGGCTTTAACTGCTTGATGAATGGCTATCCGCAGGATTTGTTCAATGGAAAACAGTATGTCCTATTTGAATCATTCTATAAAAAAGGCGGCTGGCTTTTGATACGTGTGTTTGCCTCCGACAGTCCTGCATTTTTTGGCTTTGACGAAAGCGGCAGGGCTGTCAGCTCTGAAAATCCGTACGGCCATTTTTACGGAAGCATGTTTCTTACCAAGTAAACGTCGCCCAGCGGTCGTTCATGTTTGGCAAGAGGAGCGCAAACAGTTTTCCTCGAATGGAATGTTTTTTCATTTCCTCGTTAAAGCTGTGTTCTTCTACAAGGCGGACACCGTCCACTAAATCTGCAATTTCCTGACCCGACTTGGTACCGCTCTTGAATACAGCCTTTGTGTTTTTTACAGTGTCGTGGTGCTTTTGCTGCGACACCATGAGGGGATTGTTCATTTCTGCAATGAGCGTTCCATGAGGAAAGGCATTTTTCATGATGGTTACGGCAGTCTTTATTTCGTCCATGGAAAGATACATGAACAGCCCTTCAGCAAGAAGAATGACAGGCTTGTCTTTGGGGACAGCTTCCGTCCACGCGGCTTCAAGGACATTTCCTGCAACCATGGTAACTCGATCGCGCTCAGGAAACGCCTTTCTGCGAGTTGCTATGGAATCGGGCAAATCCATGTCGAACCACAGAATCTTTCCGTTGTCTACGCGTGAAAAACGGTTGTCAAACCCTGCTCCAAGATTGACAACGACAGCATCAGGAGTCTGTTCCAGCATCTGCTTGAGCTGCCTGTCAAGCATGATTGTCCGCGCAATGACACCTTCGTGGGACATGAATTTATCGTAGGGAGTCGTGTCAACTCCCAATGTCTTGATGATTTCCACTGCAACATCATCGTGAATGCGTGCATGTTTGCTCATGCTTTCGTTTGCCTTGATTGAAAGGGGAATGAGTGCTGTCGTCTGCACATCGCCAAGCTGTAAGTCCATAGATGAAATCTCCTGCACATATTATTATGAGGGAACATGAAATTCCCATAAGCTTATATATGTTAGCCTAAGTTAATAAAATATAGCATAAAACAAAATGTATGAAAAGATGGAGACATTTATAGTACGACGGCAAAAACAAGTTTTTTTCCGCCAGATAATTTTTTTTTTCTGGCAGAAAAAATTTTTTTTCTGGCAGATAAATTTTTTTTTCTGGCGGAAAAAAATTTTTTGCTGGCGGAAAAATGGAAAGATAGGAATAGGTCTTTTTTGCATAGTTGACATTTTAGAATTTTTGTGATTGCTCTTCTTTTTATTAAACTCTTGTGCTATTATCCAAGGGTGAACTATCAAACCGTAAAGCAACCCATAAACCAAAGCCCAAAGCAAGACTATCAGAAACAGTTGGAACAGGTGCTGCAATCCGTTTCACCGAATGAACCGGACGGAAAACCATCTCTCCTGCTCCATGCCTGCTGTGCGCCCTGTTCGTCCTATGTACTGGAATACCTTTCAGTATATTTTAATATTACTATCTACTATTATAATCCCAACATATTTCCCCCACAGGAGTACACCCGCCGCCTAGAAGAATTGAAGTCCTTTTTGCCGCGGTTTATTCCTGCCTCTGAAAACAAAGTATCGCTCGTGCAGGCGGAATACATTCCCGAAGACTTTTATCAGGAAACAAATGCACGGAATGAGCCGGAACTGCAAACAGAAGCAGAAAAAGGAGAACGGTGCCGCAGATGCTACCGCCTGCGGATGAAAACATCCTACGACTATGCCTGCAGCCACGGATTCGATTACTTTACGACGACTCTTTCAATCAGCCCCCACAAGGATGCCGAAAAGATAAATGCAATAGGTCGTGAACTGGAAAAACTGGGATCAACACGATTTCTGCCGTCGGATTTTAAAAAGAAGAACGGCTATTTAAGGAGCCTGCAACTGAGCAAAGAATATGGACTATACAGGCAGGATTACTGCGGCTGTGTATATTCAAAGCAAAATACAGAAAAAGAAAGGAAAGAAAAACATGGAACCATCAGCAATTCATGACAAGGCGGAGCGCATTCGTGACGTTATACGCTACATTCAAAGGTTCAAGAATGCACTTGTCGTCATCTATCTTGATGACAAGCTCATAGATTCCCCCCTGTTCCTGCGCCACATAAAGGACATATCGCTTTTGCACGAAACAGGATTAAAAGTAATCATCGTGCCAGGAGCCGCAAAACGCATTGACGAGATTCTCTCTTCTTCAGGCATTCACTGGACAATGCACCGCGGCTGCAGGATTACACGGCAAGAAGCCATGCCGCTCATCAAGATGGCAGCCTTTGATGTTTCCAACATGGTCATGACCGCCCTGGCCGGCGAAAAAATAACGGCACTCATCGGAAACTGGGTGCGTGCCCGCGGCAGAGGTGTCATAGACGGACTTGATTATGGAACAATCGGCGAAATAGACAAGCTCCAAACTGCTTCCATTGAAACCGTCCTGCAAAACGGATTCATTCCCATTTTTCCGTGCATAGGATGGAGTCTTGCGGGAAAGCCCTACAACATTTCGTCCATCCTTCTTGCACAGCAGATTGCCATCCATCTGCATGCCGACAAGCTTTTTTATCTTGTGCCGAACGCATTCATTTCAAAGGAAACATTCAACATACCGAACAGTCTGGGCATTTCACCAGAAGGAACGGTGCCTGCAATGAATTTGGAAGAAGTAGACGAGTTTCTGAAGCTGAACGAATATTCTGTAAAAACAGAGGTAAATGCAGAAAATTCTACTAACTATTTGGTAAATTCACCAGAAAAACAAGCAGAATTTTCCCATCGATCGGTAAATTCAACAGAATCTCCGCTGCCAAAGGTGAAAATTCTTTCACTTTTGAATACGGCAAAAGAAGCTTGTTCTGCGGGAGTCAATCGCGTGCATATTTTGAACGGATCCATCGACGGAACTGTTCCATGTGAAATCTTCAGCGACTTTGGTTCAGGCACCATGATTTACACAAGCAATTACGGAAAGATTCGCGACATGAAGCATGAAGACATACAAAACGTGCTCACTCTCATGCAGCCGTTCATTGACAAGGGGATACTGCTTCCGCGCACGCCACAGATGCTTAGTGACCAATATGCACATTACATCGTCTATGAGCTGGACGGTGCCATCAGGGCGTGCTCTTCCCTTGTGCCGTACAGTGACGGGCAGATGGAAATTGCAGGTGTCGCTGTAGATGCAAACTGTTCTCACATGGGAATCGGTCCAAAGATGATAGAGTTTCTTGTGAAACGTGCAAAAGAAAAAAAGGCGACCGGACTTTTCCTGCTTACAACACAAACCTCAGACTGGTTTGAAAATTTAGGATTCGAGGAATCAAGCATCGAAACACTTCCTGAGCAAAGAAAGGCAAGCTGGTCACCAAAAAGGGGTTCAAAAGTGTTGCGTTTGGCAATGGATTAAGCCAATGATGAACCCCTTAAGGAACTCGTGAGGACAGATTACCAATCCTGCACCTCACGAATGTTCTGGCAACACAAAGAGTTTTCCACAAATTTTCAACACAACCATAAAAAGAAAAGAATTTCAAGAATTTACTAAATTCTTATTACAAAACGATTTACAGAATTTTTTTTTATTCATGCTAATTTTCATGTAGTTTTCCAAGATTTATCCACAGATAAAAATCCAGTCAGAGTTTTAAGACTGGTCAAAATTCATCTCATTCCTCGTACTGAAAAGCTGTTCTTGCAAACCTGTTTCGAAGGCAATAAACTTTCAGGTGCATTTATTTCGGGAATTTATTCAAAATGGGTTCATAAAAAGATGTTTCACGTGAAACACTACAATCAAAACCAGGACAAATGGAACTCCTTCATGAACTTTCTCCACAGTGAATAAGGCAGCAATTCATAAGGCAACACGAAAACCTTCATTTTTCTTCGAGATTTTTTATACTCTTCACAGCTTTTTTTTAGAACAGTCCACCATTTTGAAAAACGGAATGTCGCACTATAGCCTCAAACACATGCTTGCAACAACTTTTCAGATTGACCTAGTATTGGAAAACGCCACGAATAGACAGTTTGTACCTCATGATGCAGCAATGTAATTGTCACAACTACGTTGTCGCAAGTACATTGCTACATTTACATTGCCACAGTTGCATTGCAATGAGTAAAAAATTGACGGCACGCCTAAGGATTTTCCTTTAAGAGTTACATCGTCAAAGGAGAATTCCAAGAGATTGCCTATAAAAAATGACTAAAAACACCTCATCCTAAGAGTATCTCTGATGGAATCTTCGAAAAAAGTCACCTTTGGAACCTTTTTGAATGTGCCGTTGAGTTTAAAACGTTGCATTTTCAGAATTGCAACGAAAAGCTGAAGTTTTTTAGAGCGCCCTCATGTAAAAAAATTTCACGTGAAACATTCCACAAAGAGTACTGTAGACACGTCCATCACAGTACAGCAAAAGGAAACTTTCGTAAAAAAAAAGAGTATCATCCATTTTCAAAGGTAAAAAAGAGTTTTTATAATCACCGCCTGAACAGGAAAAACAAAAAAACTTTTCCATATCCCGATTATCTGCCTGAAATGTCACATGAATCGCAGCATTTCACAGTCATTCTATAACAGAAATGTTTTTTTTTCGAGTTCTTCTGTGTTTCACGTGAAACACAATTATCCATAATCATCAGACATAAATAAATGACTCAGTTTGAAACCCCATCACAAAGCTCATAATGATACGAACTGTCTGCAAGTCTGTTCCACACAGACATGTGCTTTCAAAAAAAACCGTATATTTTCGAGTTTTCCTTACAAATGCAAAATACTCATACCGTCAGGATGCAAAAAAGCACATTCAGAAACCTTCGTAAAACTGTAATTGTTAAAAATTTATGAAACATGACACTCTTGCAACTACAATAAAAACACAAAACCCATTTTGCCATTTTTCAATTGTAAAAGGATTCCGCCAGCTCATTCCAAACAAAACATCTTTTACGTACATGCATTTAAACTTGTACACCCGACTACAAAACATTTTCAGACGCACCAAAGAGTGCCATTGCCACAACAATACACCAAACAAGCATACTGATTTCTGCAAGCCAATGAAAAACTTTCATGCCTCTACGGAAACTATTTTGCAGACAAGATCCGTTACATGAAAAACAGTATGCTGTTTCACGTGAAACAAATGAAATGATTAAAAAGAACTCGCTTTGGCGTAAAATTGCAAGTCCACTTCATTGCTACTGCTGCAAGAGAGTTAACGCAACGAAGTTATCACGACAAAGTTGTTACAGTTTTATTGCATCATCAAAGATGTGACAACTTTGCCATGACAACCCACTTGTTCATGTACAGACCTCAAACATTGCCTTTTCAAAATCATTTCTATTTGCATTGAAGTTATCAAGATCTATGAAAAACAGCAATCTAAAAATCAATGAATTTAAAGTGATTTCTAGAAAACAAAAAAGTTTTCCACATATTTCCCACATTTGAAAGAAAAGCCAGCAAATTCTAAATTTAATTTATTTTCTTATATTAAAAGAAAATAGAAAATTTTTCAAAACCATACCATGAGTTTTCATTGAATTTTCCAAGAATTTTCCACAGATTTGAACATAAAGTTTCACGTGAAACACCTATTTTGCATGCTTTTTTTTCTCCATAATGCAGAAAAAAACAAACCAACGCTCGGAAGATTCTGCTGCAAAATTTCAACATAAATGAAGCATGTTTGTATCACAGGAGGAATTGTACCACCGAGGAACTATAATTTTTACACAAAAAAAGCCGAACAAAATTGTTCGGCCTACCTGATGGGTAAAAAATAGAAAAAGAAAATGAAACATTCATTCATCCAGCATAAATGTTCCACTTAATGATAGATAAGATTATATATTACTACCCCTATTTTGTCCACTGAATTTCAAAGAAAAAACTAATAAAAAGATCAAAAGTTACCGATAAATATTTGTTTCTGTGGAAAACAAGATTACTGGATAGCATTACGGATAGAATGAACTTCAAAAAAAAAGGCATACAGTGACAAAGAATGAAATCAATTTCAATCTTCATGCACTGCATGCCCTTTTTCATGCGAAAAAAGTTCTGCTATTCTTCTTCAGCTGCAATCTTGTCGATGCCTACAACATAATCAGGATCAGTAATGCCAACCACACGAATTCCACTGGCTGCCCTTCCCTGTACCGTAATGTCGCTTGCCTTTACGCGGATAGACGTTCCCTGGCTTGTAATGCACATAAAACTGTCTTCATCTTTAACCGTAAGAGCACCGATAATTTCTCCCTTGTCATCGATGTTTCCAAATACCCTTTGACCGCCAGTACCGCGGCCATGGGCAGCAAAGTCAGAAAATTCAACGCGTTTTCCAACACCCTTTTCCGTAATGACAAGAATCTTGGCATCTGTATCTACATGTATCGTAGCACAAATTTCATCGCCCTCAGCAAGCTTCATGCCTGTAACGCCATGACTTGCCCTTCCCATAGGACGAACTTCTTCTTCGCTTATGCGCAATGCCTGTCCCCTGCGGCTCACAAGAAGTATTTCATCCTTGCCGCTGGAAAGTACGGCACTCACAAGCGTATCTCCTTCGTCCAGGCGGACAGCCTGCATTCCCTTTGCCTTTGCATTGCGGAATTCATTTGTCATTGTCTTCTTTACAATGCCATTTGCTGTTGCCATGAACAGGTATTGCTCCTCAGAGAATTCCTTCATGCTTACAATCGTAGTAATTTCTTCGTTTGCCGTAACCGACAGCAGGCTCTTGATGTGAGAGCCGCGGCTAATCTTGCTTGCTTCTGGAATTTCATGAACCTTTACCCAGTAAGCCTTTCCTGCATCAGTAATGAACATGAGGTAATCATGCGTAGAGGCAATGAACATCTGGTTGATGTAATCCTCTTCGACCAGCTTGGCGGAAATAGAACCCTTTCCTCCGCGCCCTTGACTGCGGTACTGGCTCACTGGAATGCGCTTTATGTAGCCGAGTTTTGAAATGAGAATGACAACATCTTCTTCCTTTATCATGTCCTCGACATTGATTTCTTCAACTTCACCTGCAACGATGTCCGTTCTGCGCTCATCGCCATACTTTTCGGCAATTTCATTCGTCTCGCTCTTGATGAGGGCAAGAATCTTTTCGTGATGGGCAAGCAAATCTTCCAAATGGGCAATCAACGCCTTGATTTCTTCCATCTCCTTGCGCAATTCATCAATGCTCAAGTTGGTAAGGCGCTTGAGCTGCATGTCCACGATTGCCTGAGACTGAACGTCATCGAAACCGAACCGCTCCATAAGACGAGCCTTGGCTTCCTTTTCATCGCGGCTGGCACGGATAATCTTGATAACCTCGTCAATGGCATCAACTGCAATGATAAGGGCTTCAAGAATGTGCTCACGAGCCTTTGCCTTTTTCAGCTCAAACTGAGTTCGGCGGGTAATGACAACATCACGGTGCTCTACAAACAGCTGCACAAGCTGCTTTAAGTTCAGAATCTCAGGTCTGCCCTTTACAAGGGCAAGGTTTATGACACCAAACGTAGACTGCAGCGGAGTCTTCATGAACAGCTGGTTAATGACAACCTTTGTCATTGCACCGCGTTTAAGGTCAATGACAATCCTCATGCCCACTCGGTCAGAAGATTCATCGTTTACACCGCTGATGCCTTCAATAACCTTGTCGCGAACATATTCCTTTATCTTCTGAACAAGGTCTCCCGTATTCACCTGATATGGAACTTCGGTAAAGACAATGGACTCTCCTCCCCTGTTGTCCACTTCAATGGTAAAGCGACCGCGAATCAGAATCTTGCCGCGTCCAGTACGGTATGCATCCCTGATGCCCTGCTTTCCAAAGATGATACCACCTGTCGGAAAATCAGGACCCTTTATGTACGTCATCAGTTCATCTATTGAAATATCGGGATTGTCTACATACGCAGAAACGGCCGCGGCAATCTCCCTCAAATTGTGGGGGGGCATGTTTGTTGCCATGCCGACAGCAATACCGTTTGAACCATTTGCCAAAAGGAACGGGAACTTGGCAGGAAGAACCACCGGTTCCTTCGTTGTTTCATCAAAGTTAGGAAGAAAATCAACAGTGTCTTTGTCAATGTCGGCAACCATTTCTTCTGCAAGGCGCGACATTTTTGCCTCCGTGTAACGGTAGGCTGCAGGAGGGTCTCCGGCAATCGTACCAAAGTTACCCTGAGGAGTAATGACCGGATACCGCAACGAAAAGTCCTGTCCAAGGCGAACAAGGGCATCGTATACGGAAGCATCTCCATGCGGGTGATACGAACCGAGCACGTCACCGACAATCTTTGCACACTTGCGCGTAGGCCTGTTGAACGTCAAGCCCCTTTCGTCCATTGCATACAAAATGCGCCGATGAACAGGCTTAAGACCGTCCCTTACATCAGGAAGGGCACGGCTTACAATGACAGACATAGAATAGTCTATGTACGCTTTTTTGACTTCCTCTTCAATCGGGCGTATTATAAGAGTTCCACCTTCGGGGGTGGCAATTTCATTTTCCATTGTTACTTACCTCTTTTATTGGTAACTGTGAAAGTACGATGTTTTGAAGCCCATCAGTTCGGGATTCAAAACTCGACGTCAAATATGAGTTTGCCTATACGTCGAGATTTGCATACACCGCATTCTCTTCAATGAATTTGCGGCGTGGTTCTACAGCTTCGCCCATGCACGTGCTGAAAATCTGGTCTGCAGCAACAGCATCGGGAATCGTTACCTTCATCATCTTGCGGTGTGCAGGATCCATTGTTGTCTCCCACAACTGAGTTCCATCCATTTCACCAAGACCTTTGTACCGCTGTACGGTAAGCTTGTCGGAAGGAACACCGAATTCAGCAATGGCCGAAGCCTTTTCCTCTTCATCATACACATACTTTATTTTTTTGCCGTACTGAACCTTGAACAAAGGAGGCATGGCAAGATACACGTAGCCGTCTTCGATGACCTTTGGCATGTATCTGAAAAAGAACGTCAAAAGAAGCGTGCGGATATGACTGCCGTCAACATCGGCATCAGCCATAATGATGATTTTGTGATAGCGAAGCTTTGTAATGTCAAAGTCTTCACCAATGCCCGTTCCAAGGGACGCAATGACAGGCTCCAGCTTTTCATTGTTCATTACCTTGTCAATGCGGCTCTTTTCAACGTTCAGCATCTTGCCCCACAAAGGAAGGATTGCCTGAGTCTTTGAATCGCGCCCCTTCTTTGCAGAACCACCTGCAGAGTCTCCCTCAACAATGTACACTTCGCACTTTTCAGGATCTTTAAGGGAACAGTCGGCAAGCTTTGCAGGCAGGCCGAAATCCATGCCCGTCTTTTTGCGGATGTTTTCCTTGGCACGGCGGGCGGCAATGCGGGCGGCAGCCTCGTTTACAGCCTTTTCAAGAATCATGTCCGTAATCTTAGGATTCTGCTCGCACCACAGCGTCAGCTTTTCCTTGACCAGTGTATTTACGTATTCCTTTACTTCCGTGTTGCCAAGCTTTGTCTTTGTCTGACCCTCAAACTGAGGTTCAGGAACCTTTATGGAAATGACAGCCGTCAGGCCGGAACGTACGTCTTCGCCCGAAAGCTTTTCATAGTTGATCTTTTTGTCATCTTTTTTGGAAGAATCCTTGTTCTTTTTGGATTCCTTTATTTCCAGCTTTTTCTGAAGCTTTTCGCGGGTTTCCAGAAAGCGGTTCATCGTAACCGTCATGGCAATCTTGAATCCTTCAAGATGAGTACCGCCTTCCTTAGTGTTGATATCGTTTACGTAGGCATAAATGTTTTCATTGTAGCTGTCGTTGTACTGCAGGGCAATTTCCATCTGAACGCCGTTGTTTTCGCCACTGATGTAGATAGGCTCATCGGGAACTACATTTTTGCCCTCGTTCAGGAACGAAGCAAAGTGCTTGATGCCGCCGTCAAACTTAAAGACAACTTCCTTTACGTTTTCAAGACGTTCGTCACGGAAAATAATCGTTATGCCAGGATTCAAAAAGGCAAGTTCACGCAGACGCTTTGCAAGCTCGTCAAAGTTATATGTCGTTGTTTCCTTGAAAATGGAAGAATCGGCCTTCCAGCGGATGGTAGTGCCGTGCCTGTCAGTGTCGCCAATGCATTCAACCTTAGTCTTGGGCTTTCCTTCTGCATACCTTTGCTCGTATTTCTTGCCGTCCTTGTATACGAACGCTTCCATCCATACGGAAAGAGCATTTACACAGCTGACACCAACACCGTGAAGACCACCTGACACCTTATAGTTTGACTTGTCAAACTTGCCTCCGGCATGCAGTCGCGTCAAAACAAGTTCCAGAGCCGAAACATGCTCCGTAGGATGCATTTCAACTGGAATACCGCGTCCATCATCCTCTACGCGGCAAATGTCATCACGTTCCAAAGAAACCGTAATGTTCTTGCAGAAGCCTGCCATGGCTTCATCTATACTGTTGTCTACAACTTCATAAACAAGGTGATGAAGTCCCTGTGGACCGGTAGAACCGATATACATACCCGGTCTTTTGCGGACAGCCTCCAGACCCTTTAAAACCTGAATGCTGCTGGCTGAATACTGATTTGCTTCGTCTGACATGTTTTACCTAAGATTATCCCTATCCCTAATATTGAATAATTGAGGAATTTCAGTATAC
>JAFVDR010000340.1 GCA_017476165.1 Treponema sp.
GGAAAACAATATGCCGTAACAGAAAAAAAATGCATTCCATGGGGCATATTAATCAGCAGGGAAGAATCTGAAAGCGGAAAAATGACACTCAAGAACCTTCAGACTCGGGAACAGTTTTCAGGTCTTTCTGCAAAAGAAGCTGCACAAAAAATCCTTGATACAAACAAATAGCTGAAAGGCATAAAACAGCATGCAGAACAAAGTCGTAAACAGAGGTCTGCATGCTATTTGGTCATTTTAACAGCAGCATTTTCTGCCTGCATTTTATTTTCGTAAATTTTAACAGAGGAAGATTCCACCCACCCATCTTCAAAACCATACCAGACACTGACAACCTTTTGCCCGTCTGCGTTTTTTCTCGTGGAGATTCTTTTGCCAGTTACTTCCATGACATCACCGCGCCGAACATGACTCTGCACTTTACTTTCGTAAGAATCAGTTTCACGCAGCCCTACCAAAGGTTCCATCACGACTGCCCAATTGCTTCCAGGCACATACGCAAGAGGATCATTGTCGGGAAAAGAAAAGGCAATAGAATCTTTCTTTACACAGCTGAAAAACACAATGGAACAGAGTGCAAAAGCAAACAGAAGAAGTCTTTTCATTGGAAATTCCTCAGAGCAAAGTCTTTGACCTGATCATATATTTTTAAATCACTGTCCACAAAATTGAGTTGTGGAATGTCACGGACATCAATCCACGCATACTCCGTATGTTCCGTCAGGACATATTTCGTTTCCATTCCATTGTGCGGAACATATATCTGATAGGCATGAAGAAGCACGGTTTGTCCATTGTGTTCAAATTCCGAAAAAGCAATTGCAGAGCCAACAGTTACGTTTACGCCAAATTCTTCCCGAAATTCACGAACAATTGCATCGCTATCAGATTCTCCCTGCTCAACTTTTCCACCGGGAAATTCCCATCGACCGCCCATCTGTCCAACGGGATTCCTGTGTGCCACCAAAATCTTGTTGCCGTCCAGTGCAATGCAGGCTATAGATGTTTTTGCCATACAATGCCTTCTCTACAGGAACAAGACTTTGGGCAAAATAAAATGCAGGACAGCAGCAACAATGCATGCTACACCAATATATTTCCTGTTATCTACAAAAAGTCCCTGAACATGCTCTGGAATTATGCTGTCAGATGAAATGGAATAGTACTCAATAAGCAGGGCAGCGCCGCCAAGCAAGGACGCTACTGCTGGAATCAAATCGCCAATAACAGCAACATCACAAGAAGAAAGAAGCTTCATGAGGCCTGCAACGACACACAATCCTCCAAGCACTAAACGAAATGCAGGATTATCAAGCCCTTTAAATCCATTCAAAAGCTCAGGATTTCCATCATCAAAGCTACCCGCATCTTCGGAGAATCCCGAATCCACGACAACATCATCACCAGTTGTCAGATCTTTACAATATACTAAAATCAATCCTGCCAACAGATTAAACAAAATGGAAAGAAAATAAAACTGTATCATAGTATATTCCACCTCACTCGCATATTATAGTATGTAATTGCAACTTTGTATAGAAGAAGCAGTTCTTGCAAACAGTCTTACCGATGCTCTACGGAACATTTTATTGTCCTGCTGTCATCGTTGCACGTAATGATGCATGATGCGGAACGTGCTTCATAATCAGTAAATGTAGTACGAATGAACTGTTCTTCCTTACTTGCCATATCAAAGGAACATACCGTTTCATATTCTGCAACGATATTGCCCCCTTCATCAAAAAGGGAAAATGCAACAGAAAGATTCCTGTATCCATCTGAAGACTGTTCATTTCTAAATTTCTTCATCTTCAAGCTTGCATACACGTTGTCTTGAAATGAAAAAGCCATCAGTTCGCATGTAACGCCACCAACAGTATCAACATTTGACCTTGCAGAAAAAATGCTCATTACAAGCATAAGGACAAAACACATCATCATGGTAATAAAAAGCATTCTGTTACCTTTACTTGCCACAAGAACCTTAAAGAATCCACGGGCAGGAGCATCTTCGCCTGTGGCAATGTTTCTGTATTTTTCAGGTTCATACTGGCGGAAATCGCCCTTTTGATAGTGAAAAACGAGAGGTTCTTCCCCTTCGGTATATCCATCTATCTGATTGTCACCAAACGCCATAGAACTCCTTAGTTTTTCAGGACAGACTGAATGAGAGCGTCCGTACGCCACCAGTTGATTTCAGCCTTATCATTCTTTATGAACAGAACCGAAAGAATTCCTGAGTTACTCAAATCAAGAGAATAGTACAGAATATCCTTTCTGTTTACCGGCAGGTTCCTTTTCAAAATTCGCTGCCCATCACGCTGTATCATTTGGATATTAAAACCAGAATCGGTATTTATGAAAAAGAAAAACCATCCGTTTTCAGTAACACCCAAAAAGTCATAGGGAATTTCATAGCGTTCATTTGAAAATCCTTCAGACCGCTGTTCCGTATAGGGAAGAATTTCAAGAGGCTCTCCAAATTTTCCATCTTCTATATTCAGTGAATAGATATAAGAACCGTTAAACGTAATGCCTGACTGCAAGTGGCTGGCTTCATCGATGAAACTCGAATAGTAATCTATTTTTAGATAAAGCGAGCGGTCATTGTAATCAGGCACGATACTGCTTATGCTGTGCCAGTTTTTGGATGCGTCCTCTTTTTCAAACGGAGAAGGCACATTCTGCTTGTAGATGGGCATTTTGTAAAGCAGATACCCATCCGAAGAAAACCAGAAAACAGTATAGTTTTCATTTGAGTAGGTAATGACGACAAGCTCATTGTCATTTGTAGCATAAATGGACTTTATGTAGGGAAAAGGCATTCCTCCCGGTCCCTGCTGACCGATGTAATCCATATACTTTCCCTCACTGTTAAAACGAAGCACTATCTGACTCAGCACTTGTCCATTTTCAGAATCCTGATCCTGACGGTCAAAAGGAAACTTGTCTACAGCATAAAGATATTTGCGAGAATCAACGGTAATTGCAGAAAGTTCATTGAACTCATATTCAACAGCTCTCCGTGTTGCAGCTTTTACATTTTCGCTTCCCGCATACACGGGCGCTTTATTATACTGGGGATTATAATAAAACGTAATCAAATCTCCATAGCTGCTCATTTCCATAATTTTAAGTGCTTCTGCATTCATAACATAAAAAAAACCATTTCTCATGATGAGCGTTGTCTTCATGTCATTTACTGTGGATATATCGAATATATTAAGTTGATTTTCAAAATTACCGTATTCAAGAGTAAAGATTTCTTTTTTTTCAAGGATAGCAATGCCTCCGCTGCGGTTGCATCCCACAACAAGCACTGCCAATGAAAAGAAAAGTACAATTATACACAACTGCTTTTTCATTGCTTTAATAGAATAAAGAATAAAACCTGTATTGTCAATGTAAAAAAAAAGATATATAGTAGTAAACATTATGTTTGACAAGGTTTTGACATTTTTTTTTGGATCACAGAATGAACGTGATGTAAAGGCTTTGAAGCCAATTGTAGAAAAAGTAGAAGCAAAGGAAAGCTGGGCGCAAGCTTTCAAAGATGAAGACTTCCCGGTACAGACACAGGCTTTTAAGGAGCGTCTTGCAAAGGGTGAGACGCTGGATGATATTCTGCCAGAAGCATTTGCCCTGGCACGAGAAGCTGCATATAGAGTTCTTGGAGAACGTGCCTATCCAGTACAGATTATGGGTTCTTTGGTACTGAACAGCGGACGCATTACAGAGATGAAAACTGGAGAAGGAAAGACACTCATGTGCGTTGAGGCAGCTTACCTCAATTCACTTTCAGGCAAGGGTGTCCATATTGTCACTGTCAATGATTACCTTGCAGAACGTGACTCCCAGTGGATGGGACGTGTCTATAGATTCCTTGGACAAACTGTAGGCTGCATCCTGAGCGACATGGACAATGATGCCCGACGTGCAGCATATGCCTGTGACCTTACATACGGAACAAACAATGAATTCGGTTTCGACTATCTGCGCGACAATATGCAGATTGATCCGAGCAGAAAGGTTCAGAGGGGATTCAATTTCTGTATTGTCGATGAAATTGACTCCATACTCATCGATGAAGCAAGAACTCCGCTCATCATCAGTGGTCAGGGTGAAGACGATACATATAAATTCCATGAGGTAGATAAATATGTAGACCGATTTGAAGAGCTTGAAAAGGATCCAAAGACAAACGACTATCCAGATGAAGTGGACATGACTCCTGAAGAGCGTGCGGCACTTAAAGGTGACTACAAGGTTGACGAAAAAAGCAAGAGAATATCCTTTACCGATAAAGGAATGAACAAAATTGACGCCATACTGCATGAGCGGAAGTTAATCGAAGATGGTACAACTGTTTTCGATGAACAGAACTTTGAATATGTCCACTACTTTACGCAGGCATTGCGTGCCCACGTGCTGTATCATGTAGATGTTGACTATGTTGTAAAAGACGGTCAGGTACAGATTGTAGATGAATTCACAGGACGTATCCTTGAAGGTCGCCGTTATGGAGACGGTCTGCATCAGGCAATAGAGGCAAAAGAGCACATAAAGATAGCCCAACGCAACCGCACCCTCGCAACAATTACGTTCCAGAATTATTTCCGCATGTACGAAAAGCTTTCAGGAATGACTGGTACAGCGGCAACGGAAGCTGTAGAATTCAACAAGATTTACAATCTTGATGTTGTTGCAATTCCTACAAACAAGCCTGTTGCACGCAAAGACGAAGACGATGAAGTCTATCTCAATGAATCGGACAAATGGAATGCCATTGTAAAAGAAGTTGATGAATGCCATAAAAAAGGTCAACCAGTTCTTATTGGTACTGTATCAGTTGAAAAATCAGAACACCTGTCAGCCCTTCTTACTCGCCATGGAATTAGGCATGAAGTTTTAAATGCAAAAAACCATGCTCGAGAAGCTTTGATTATTGCTGAAGCAGGTGCAAAAGGTGCCGTCACGGTTGCAACGAACATGGCTGGACGTGGTACCGACATTAAGCTTGGTGGAAGTCCAGAAACAAGGGCAAGAAAGCGTGCGGGA
>JAFVDR010000341.1 GCA_017476165.1 Treponema sp.
CCCCTCCTTTTCCTGCTGTGGCGTTTTCCCGAACGAGTCCTGCGGTGCGGCAGCCCGGGCGATGTGCCCCTGATGTGCACCTGCGGCGAGTACAGGCAATGATGCCGGTGGCCATGGCGGAGAGGCAATACCCGTTCCCATTCCGAACACGGAAGTCAAGCTCTCCTGCGCCGATGATAGTGGGGCACGGCCCCGCGAAAGCAGGTGGCTGCCGGCTTTTTTATATTTAAATGAGTTCTTGTATAATCTAAAAAAAATAACTATAATCACTGCATGAAAGATTTTCCCTATATTTTTTTAAAATCTAAAGAAGATGTTGAAATAAAACAAGGTTTTCCTTGGGTGTTTTATAATGAAATTCAATCTGTAAAGACAAAGAATTCCGATGGAACAGTTGAAAAGATTTCTGTATCCGATCAAGATTGTTCTTCCATTCCTGTTCAGGATGGACAGATAGTAGAAGTCTATTCTAATGTGGGAGCGTTTTTGGGAACTGGTGTCCTTAACAAAAAATCAAAGATTATTGTTCGTTTTATTGGAAAAGAACATGCGGATGTCATTATGTCAGATCCTGAATCGTACTGGAGCAGTATTGTTCATGCTGCTGCTTCCATACGTAGGGTTAGTTTTTCAGAAACGGACAGCTATCGGCTCATATATGCAGAGGCTGATTTTTTACCTGGACTGGTTGTTGAACGGTATTTTTCCGATGGAAAGGTGTATCTTGTTGTTCAGTTTTTGGCATTATCCTGCGATGTTTTCAGAAATGAAATCCTATCTGCTCTAAAAAAAATCTGCAATCCGTATGGAATATATGAGCGAAGCGATGGTGTTTTAAGAGAAAAAGAGGGGTTGCCACAGAAAACGGGATGGATTGGTTCTGAGCGAGATTCTGTCATAACCATTGTAGAAAATGGAATGCACATACGGGTTGACGTGGTCAATGGGCAAAAGACGGGATATTTTCTTGATCAAAAATGCAATCGCAGTGCAATTTCACGCTTTTGCCATGGAAAGCGTGTACTTGACACGTTTTCCCATACTGGAGCATTTGGCTTGAATGCAGTAAAAGGTGGTGCCAAGAGTGTCATCAGCGTTGATATTTCGCAAGAAGCTGTTGATACAATCAATGTAAACATTGCATTAAACAATGCCCAGGAAAAAATGACTGCCGTTTGTGCAGATGTCTTTGACGTGCTGAAAGACTATGAATCAAAAGGCGAAAAATTTGACGTTATCATTTTGGATCCTCCTGCTTTTACAAAAAGTGCAAAACTTATTCAGAAAGCTTACGGCGGATATAAAGAAATCAATCTTCGTGCAATGAGACTTTTGAATGAGGGTGGCATTCTTGTTACCTGCTCATGTTCCTATTATTTTGATGAAAATACATTTTATTCCATGCTCATGCACGCTGCCATGGATAGCCACAAACGAATTCAGGTTCTAGAAAAGCGAGGGGCAGCCCCTGATCATCCTGTACTTCTCGGATATCCGAAAAGCGAATATCTGAAATGTGCTATATGCCGTGTTGTTTGATTTGAGGTTATATGAGTGAATATAATGCCGTTGTGCTGTTAGGTCCGACTGCTGTAGGAAAAACATCTTTGGGTGTTGCTATTGCGGATAGTTTCAATTGGGATATTATTTCCGCAGACAGCAGGCAGGTCTATAAAGGATTGGATCTTGGAAGTGGAAAAGATTTAGAAGATTACTCGATTGGCAATAAAACGATACCCTATCATCTTATTGACATAACGACTTTGGACGAAGAGTACAATGTATTTAAGTTTCAGTCTGATTTTTATGCATTGTTTGATTCTTTCTGCAATGAGGGAAAAGTTCCCTTCATTGTAGGCGGTACAGGCATGTACATCGATTCCATCGTGAGAAACTACTATTTCATTCCCGTTCCTGAAAACGAGGATCTTAGAAATGAACTGGAGTCAAAGTCTCTTGAAGAACTGGATGAAATGCTTTTGCGCCTGAAGCCTGATTTACATAATAAAAGTGATTTGGTTCTTCGTGAACGGGTGGTGCGTGCTATAGAAATTCAGCTGTACATGAATGATGCAAAACCGATAGAACGGAAGAATAAAGTAAATGCTTTTATTTTGGGCACAACGCTTCCCCGGGAGATAATGCGAAAAAATATAACGGAAAGGCTGAAAGAGCGTTTTGATAAAGGAATGATTGCAGAAGTTGAAGGTTTGCATGCAAGAGGGTATTCCTGGGAGAGACTTGAAAAATTAGGTCTTGAATACAGGTATATCAGTTTATATTTAGAGGGAAAGATTTCATCAGAGGAAGAACTTTTCCGGTCGTTGAACCATGCCATCCATCAGTTTGCAAAACGTCCGGAAACGTGGTTTAGGGGAATGGAAAAAAAAGGAGCAGACATACACTGGCTTCCTCCTGTAACAGATAGGAATGCCAGGTATTCTGCTGCTTTGGAATTGCTGGAGGCCAATGGCTTTAAGCCAATGCTTTAAGCTTAGGCGTTGGCTGCAGCTCTGTCTTCTAATGAATTGACTTTTGTCAGATAGCCAGTACGAATGCAGCTATCAAAAAGTGTTTTGGACATGTAATCTGTTGTAATGTCATTGTAACCGTCTTTGTCGCGGACAATGCGTACAACATATCCATCGTCTAACTCACGAACAATAGTCATATAATCATTTGACTTGCCAAGACTTTTTAAAGTATAATATCCCATGTTATATCTCCTTGCCCATTTTTTCTTGCTTGTATTTTTATTTTCGGTATTACAAAAAAAGTGTTTAGTTTTTTTTATGACAGGAGGGTTTTAGATATGCTTTTTTGTGATGCACACTTTCATGCTGCCGATTGTAAATTATTGCCTGATAATGAAAAAGATAAGGTTTATGCCGCCGTTTCCTGTGCTCATTCGCCTGAAGAATGGACTGTGCAGACTGAACTTACGGGAGGTAGAAAGGATTTTTTTTCTGCATTTGGCATTCATCCTCAGCAGCCTTCAATGGAAAACTACCGATTGTTGGAGCAGCTTTTGCAGGCGAAAAGGATTGTTGCAATAGGTGAAACGGGATTTGATTTTTATACTGAAGCATTCAAGTCCAACAGGAGTGCACAGGAAGAATCATGGAACGCATGTCTGGAACTTGCAAAAGTGTATGGAGTGCCCCTTGTGGTGCACAATCGGAAGGCTTTGGATTGTATGTTTGGCTATGCAAAACAGCTGTCAAAGATACCTGCAGTCATTTTTCATTCCTTTGCATTTACCTCGCGAGAAGCCCTGTCATTATTGCGGCATGGAATGAATGCCTACTTTTCTTTTGGCAAGCCTTTGTTGAACAATAATAAAAAAAGCATCGACTGCATTCGGAATCTTCCCATGGACAGAATTCTCTTGGAAACAGATGCTCCTTTTCAAACTTTGAAGGGAGAGTCTGCCACTCATCCATCAGAAATTGAACGGGTGTATATTGCTGCCATGTCTTTTAGAAATTCTAATGCAGATGAATTCTGTCAGACTGTGGCAAAGACTTTCTGCTCTGCATTTAATGTTGTCCTTTCACAGAATTAGCAGAGAATCATTTACGGCTTCTTGGGTAGATTCATAACAGGCTTTGAAACGATCTGAAAGTTCTTCAATGTTGCCCGTTTTTTTTCCTCGCAGCACATCCTCCAGTGCTTGTCCAGCTGCTGCCAAAATCTCTGCTCCAATCTGTCTGGCTGCACCTTTGTAATAATGTACATATTTTGCTGCTTCTTCTTGGCTATCACTTCGAAGGTTGTCCAGTTTTTCTGAAGAAAAGGGCGTGTCATTGACAAATGCATTGAGCAAGTCTATCAGCAGCTCTTTTTCATTTCCAACCATTTCAAGGGCCGCAGTTAAGTTTAAGAGCTTTTTTTGTTCTGTTGATGGTTCTATTGACATTACAGAACGCCTCCCGTAGAGTAGAACTTTCCTATATCCTAAAAGAAAAACATATTATTTGTCAATGTTGCTTATTTTCCTGTAATATTCTCATTGTTGCTGTGGCATAAATTTGATATAATTAGGGTAAAACTGAAAGAGGTACCATGATGAAAAAATTTGAAGCCTGCGTTTTTGTAAATCTCATACTTGCAGGCATATTCTCTTTGCTGACAATTTCCTTTCATGCAGATATATCTGCTTTTGCATTTTTTATTTCTGCCATATTTTCAGCGATTACAGGATATGTAGCATATTATCTTCTTTTGAAAAAGAACCAAGGCAGCCATATAAATATGGTAATACGCATCTTCCAGTATGAGCCTTTTGTTTTGATTACAGCGTATGTACTGCGTCGAGCTGGTAATGTAGCTCCCTGTTTTATCGTAGATTTGCTTACATCTTTACTATGGTGTTGCATAACTGTGTCTGCATTTTGCATTCTGTACATTGTACGCGAAAAGAATATAGCTGCAGTGAATGCAGAATGGGCAAAAGTTGTTTCGGACAGCAGGATGAATGTAAAATCATCTGGCATTGTAAAACGTGTTGTTCGGGAACTCCTTGAATGGATAGATGCTCTTATTCAAGCTGTTTTTACGATTATCCTGCTGAACATCTTCTTTTTTCAGCTGTATGAAATTCCGTCCGAATCGATGGTTCCGACATTCCTCGTCAAAGACAGGGTTGCGGTACTAAAAACGTTTGCAGGTCCAAAATTTCCTTTGAGCAGAATAGGGCTTCCGTATATTCAGGGCTATGACAGAGGTGATATCGTTGTATTCCGCAATCCACATTATTCTGATGATCGAAAAAGCGAAGTTCGTACTTTTATGTCTCAGTTCATCTATATGATTACGCTTACGCTAAAAAAGACTAATGTTGATGAAAATGGAGAACTTAAGTATGATCCTCTCGTAAAACGTGTAGTCGGACTTCCTGGGGAACAGCTTATGCTCATGGATGGAACGCTGTATGCTCGCACGGCTCAAACTGCTGAATTTCAGGCAGTTGAGGAAGAGTCAGCATGGGCTGCATGGAATCTAAATCCTCTTTCTTCTAAAATCAAGGCAAAAATAGAGTACATTCCGCTTTCAACTGCCGAGGCTGAAAACACTCTTTTAATTGAGTCTGAACGCAGAAAACTTGTTTTTTCTGCAGTGATGGAAGAGTGCCAGGAACTGTCAGAGCGTTTCTGGGGGGTCGCTTCGTCTTTTTCGCATGCAGATGATGCAGGCTCTGCAGAATCCATCCTTACGGACAATGATCTTGTTGTGTATGCTGTCATGAATAATATTCCTACATCCCCGCTTTTTTCGGGCATGAACAATACAGCTCTAAAGCTGTTGACTGCATCCGATGGAGCAAAACAGTTTGACAGCTTCATGAATGACTGGCATAGGAATGTAGCTTTTTCTGATGGACAGGTTGTTGGCGGTGATATGTATGCAGATTCCCTGTTTAGGCTGAACCTCATGACAAAGCTTGTGTTCGGCAGGCTTGTTGTTCGGACTGCAGAGTTGTATGCAGGGGCAGACTCCATTTCTGCATTGGACTGGAAAACTGACCATGTCCTTCTGTCACAGATGGAAAAATCGGAACGATTGTTTAATTATATTGCACACATGGATCAGAGGAATATGCCTGTGTTTCCAGCAAATGATTCCAACGGGAATGCCGTGTATATTCCTGAAAACAACTATTTCATGATGGGGGACAACCGCTACAATTCACTTGACATGCGCCACAGCTATGATTCAAGAATTGAAGCGTTGACACAATGCGATCCATATTCCATATCGTATGAAACAAACATACAGCCTCAGTACGTGCCTCGATCCAAAATTCTTGGAAAGGCTGGTCTTCGTTTCTGGCCAATAACGCGTTTTGGACTGATACGGAACTAGTGTTGGAGTGTACTATGAAGCGTCTGTGCGGTATTGTGACGGCCTGTGTGATGACTTTCGCTTTCTTGGGGTGCAAGAATGTAAATGAACAGAGCTACCCTGAGTGTGGGTTGCAAATTGTCATTCCTCAGGAATATGAGGAAAAAGGGCTTATAA
>JAFVDR010000342.1 GCA_017476165.1 Treponema sp.
ATTTTTAAGAGGATTAGACGCTTGGAAATACAAGAAAAATCGGAACTTCAGACTATCAAAGCGGGTAATGAAAATACCACCGACTACTCTGATCTCTCTCATGACGGGCTGGTGGCCATAATCAAAAGCTTACAAGAGCAGAATACAAAATTACAAACTCAGATTGCCGAAACCAAGCCCCAGAGGAATGATTGGCATTCTTGGATGGAAATCCTTTTTAAGATCGTTCTTTACCGGTTTTTCAAGGATAATGTGAAGATATTCCCAGAAGTCAAATTGGGCGCAATGCCACCAAGACTAGATTTCCTTATCATACAGGAAAGCGATCTTATAGACCTTGGCCTTGATGTGTTTAAGATTTTCAAAAGGTACAACATCATCGAATTCAAGAACCCGCATGATGATCTTGACATTGGAGCCCTTTGGAAAACTGTCGCATACGCCGCACTCTTTATCGACAGAGACAGAGTACCCGACAGCGAGGTTACACTTACTCTTATCAGGGCGGCAAAGCCCATCAAGTTATTCGGCGTTCTCAAAAAAGCAGGAGCGGCAATCGAAGACGGTTCCACTAAAGGAATATACATTGTAAAAAATTGGAAGGTTGACTTTCCAATTCAGATTGTCGTTTCTACAGAGCTTAGGGGCAAGGATGAGTATGCTTTGTTCAGAACGATAAGCGCAAAACCTGTTGATGATGATATCAAGCTCATTATGAAAATGACAGAAAAAGAAACCAATCCAGTTATAAAGCAATTTTTGAGAGATTATTTGGAAATGCTGTCCGAAATGGACAAGGAAGTGGTTCTGGAAGTGAAAGGAAGGGATCCAGAAATGGCAAGAGCATGGAGAGAAATATTTGGAGTTGATGAGGAGATTAATAGTGCTGTCACCACCGCCAGAGCGGATGAACATGAAAAGACCACACGCACCAATCTCTACCTATATGTTCAGGACGGTGCAATGAATATTGATTACGCAGCAAAGCAAGCGAATCTGTCCACGGCAGACTTCTCCACCGCCATGATAAATGCCGGTTACAAATTGCCACAGATGGTATAAAAACAAAAAAGGGCAGCTACCATGGAATTTCTCCACAGTAACTGTCCTTAAAAGATAATAACAGATTTCTTTCAGGTAATGCCATTACAAGATTCCTCCATAGCAGACTTCTCCACTGCTACGACTAATGCTGGATACAAATTGCCACAGATGGTGAACAGATAAGCAAAAAGACACTTTCATGTTGTGCTTACCAGTATTCCATCCAGGTCAAATATCCAGGTCTTTGTCAGCGTGGACAATACAAGCGTATCCCTCTGCTCTTTACTCACAGCTTTATCTGTTTCTTCACTTCTTCCCATGTGTCCCCATCCTTTACAACTATGTTCAGGAAAGTACAGGCCATCGTCATATTCATAAATCTTATAGAGTTCTTTTGCTGGGTCTCTATATTTGTTCGCACTCTCCTTCATATCCTTTCTTTCCGTTCCGGCTTCTATTACAGCCCCAAACGATGGCGCGTTTGAAGGCTGGTATGTTTTCAAATGCAGGATGAAATTGATTGAATAAACGGAGGAAATCAAAATGATGAACAATA
>JAFVDR010000343.1 GCA_017476165.1 Treponema sp.
ACACCGAAAAACCCATTCGCATTCTCGGTGTCGTTACGTATGATAACGGTCAGCTGGTCATTATGGAACGTTCTTTGTATCAGCCTCTGAAAGACTCTTTGACGCTGGAAGCTCTTCATTAAATTGTATATTTCTGATACATTTTATGAAAAATAATGGTTAAAAATGCTTGTTTATATATACTATTATTAGTATAGGGGCATCTCGAAAAAAAATCAGTTTTTCGAGATTGCCTGTAGAAAGAAGTTTGTGGAGGAAAAAAGTGGCTAAGGCAACAGAAGAAAAGGCTCCTGTGGAAATGTCAGAAAAACTTAAGGCTCTTGAAGCTGCTCGTTTACAGATAGAAAAGCAATTTGGTTCTGGTTCATTAATGAAACTTGGATCAAAGACTGACATAACGAACGTGGATGTCGTTCCGTCCGGTTCTATTTTGCTTGACGAGGCTTTGGGAATTGGTGGATACCCGCGCGGACGCATCATCGAAATGTATGGACCTGAAAGTTCTGGTAAAACGACTCTTGCACTGCATGCCGTTGCTGAATCTCAAAAACTCGGGGGCATTGCTGCCTTTATTGATGCGGAACATGCTCTTGATCCTGTGTATGCAAAAAATTTAGGCGTAAACATTGATGAATTGTGGGTTTCACAGCCAGATACAGGTGAGCAGGCTCTTGAAATATGTGAAAACTTGGTGCGTTCAGGTGCTGTAGATATTATTGTCGTGGACAGCGTTGCAGCCCTTACGCCTCAGAAAGAAATTGAAGGTGAAATGGGCGATTCCGTAATGGGTCTTCAGGCACGCCTTATGAGTCAGGCATTGCGCAAGCTGACAGCTATTGTCGGCAAGAGCAAGTGCATTGTTGTTTTCATTAACCAGATTCGCATGAAGATAGGTGTCATGTTCGGCAATCCGGAAACAACAACGGGCGGTAATGCATTGAAATTCTATTCTTCGGTGCGTCTTGAAATTCGTCGCATTGAGTCTATTGATGGCAAGGGCGATGAAGATGCAGTCGGCAATCGTGTCCGCGTAAAGATTGTAAAGAACAAGGTTGCTCCTCCATTCAGAAAGGTGGAACTGGATATCTACTTTGGAAAAGGTGTTTCTGCCAGTGCATCAATACTTGATTCTGCCGTAAAGCATGGTCTTATTGACAAGAAGGGGTCTTGGTATACTCGGGGCGAAGAAAAAATTGGTCAGGGAAAGGAGAATGCTGTTGCATTCATTGAGCGTAATCCCGACTATCGTCTGGACCTTGAACATACGCTTCGTGAAAAGTTGTTTCCTGGACAGGTTTTGCGTACAAAAGAAGGTGATGTTGTTACTGAAGAAAAAATTCTTGCATACGAAAAGGAAATGCGGGCAAAAGGTGTTGGCGTTGGTTCTGGCGGTACGGAAATGGATAAGCCTGCAGCTGCTGCCAGTTCTGCTGCTCAAGGAACGGCTACGGCAACGGCAGATTCTGCATCGTCAGCTCCTTCTCCTGCATCGAAGGTTTCAAAGTCCAAGACTGCATCAGCTTCATCTTCTTCTGCTGTTTCTCTTGCAAAGGCTGCTGCCAATGACAAGCCTGTGCCAGAGGATTTGTTTTAGTTTATGCAGGACATCGTGTTAGGACTCGGTTCCAACCGTTCGTATGATGGAAAAACTCCGCAAAAACTGCTGGCTGCTGCCTGTTCGGAACTTTCATGGCGTGTGGTAGACATGAAAAAGTCATCACTCTATAGAACGAAGGCGTTGTATTACACTGATCAAGATGATTTTTACAACATGGTTGTTGCTGGACGCTTTGAGGGGTCTGCTCATGACTTGCTTGATTTTATTCATGGCATTGAAAGTAAATATGGCAGGAACCGTGCAAAAGAAGTAAGGAATGGACCTCGTTCTTTGGATATTGACATTGAACTGTTTGGACAGCAGGTTATACGTGAAAAAAATCTTGTCGTTCCGCATGAACGGCTGTTGGAAAGGGCTTTTGTTCTTGTTCCCCTTGTTGAAGTTCTTCCTTCCTATGCCGAAATTTATGAGGATGCTTTAAAGAAAGTATCTGCACAGGATATTGAAGTGGTGGGGTAAGTACTATGGCAGATGAGTATGTACTGGCAGACAGGAAGTTTACGGCTGGTCAGTTTGAGGGACCTCTTGATTTGTTGTGGAGTTTGATCCGAGAGAACAAGATTAACATCTATGATATTCCTATTGCCGAAATCACAGAGCAGTATCTTGACTATCTTGATTATGCGGTTGAAACAAACCTTCAGGATTTGAGTGAATTTTATGCATGGGCAGCAAAACTCATCTACATAAAGAGTCGGATGCTTTTGCCTGTTGAGGTCGTTTATGATGATGCTGAAAATATGGAAGATCCTCGCACGGAGCTGGTTGAGCAGTTGATTGAATACCAGCGGTTTAAAAAACTGTCGTTGCTTATGGAAGAGCAAGAAGAACAGAGCGAGTGGAGTTTTGAACGTAAAAAAATAGAACGGTTTCTTCCTTTTGAGGAAGATGAAAGCCAATGGCAAAAGATGGATACG
This sequence comes from Treponema sp., assembly GCA_017476165.1. Lineage (GTDB taxonomy): Bacteria > Spirochaetota > Spirochaetia > Treponematales > Treponemataceae > Treponema_D. Next base: position 2,536 of record JAFVDR010000343.1, read on the forward strand.
TGGTCATTGCTTCAGGATATGCAGAAGATTTTCAGAAATTTAACGAGAATGGATTCTTTGTCAGGAACGTTGAATATCAGTGAGGATATTACTCCGAATGAAAAGATTGCCCTTATGAACGAGTTGCTAGAAGAACAGGGTGAATGCATGTTTACTGATTTGATTACCAGACGCGGCAATGAACTTGACGTAATCTGTGCTTTTATGGCAATCTTGGAAGCTGTAAAATTAAAATTGGCAGACATTTATCAGAATAAGATGTTTGGAGACATAAAGATATGCAGGAAGAAGCAGGCAGCATAGAAATTTCCAGTGTGGAAGTTGCTGCGTCAGAGACTGTAATGCAGAATGAAACTGGTTTAAGTGAAGAAGAAGTGAAGCATAGGGTTGAAAGTAAGGATCAGCTTACATTTGTTCAGGATGATGATGAAAATTCTTATAATGGAACAATTCAAAGAAGAACTGATTTAAATTTGGATAATGAAACGGCATTGCTTGAAACCGTTCTTTTTTTGGAAAGCGAACCGCAGTCAGTGGAAATTCTGGCGAAAATTACACAACTTTCGGAAGATGTTGTGAATGAATGCATTGAGCGGTTAAAAGAAAAGTATGCAAGTCCTGACAGCGGCATAGAAATTTCTCAGATTATAGGTGGATGGATTCTAACGCCAAAGCGTGAAATCTTCGATTTGGTCAAGACACGCTACGGAAAGAAAAATGAAGGACGCCTGAGCAAGGCTGCAATAGAGACTCTTTCCATCATAGCATACAGTCAGCCTATTACGAGAGCTGAAATTGAAAGCATTCGGCATGTCAATGCTGACAACATGATGCGCATTCTTTTGGACAGAAAGCTTATTAAAGAATGTGGGAAAAAGGATATTCCAGGAAAGCCTGCCCTGTATGTTACAACAAAAGAATTTCTTGAATTCTTTCATTTGCAGAGCATAGCAGATCTTCCTCAACTTGATGAGGCTGAAAGCGAGAGGTTTGAACTTGCACGATAACGAAACGAAAGATGTAATGAGGCTGCAACTGTATATGGCACGTTCTGGTGTTGCCAGCCGCAGGTCAAGCGAGGCTATCATTCTGGCCGGCAGGGTAAGCGTAAATGAACCGTTGTAACTGCATTGGGAACGAAAGTGAGTCCCTCTGATACGGTGTGCGTGGATGGAAAGGAAATTCATCCCGAAGAAACAAAGAGGTATGTTTTGTTGAACAAGCCCGCCGGTTATGTGTGTTCTCTTTCTGATGAAAAGGGAAGGGCGGTCGCTGCTGATTTGCTGAAAGATACGTATTCCGAGCGGCTGTATAACGTTGGTCGCCTTGATATGTTTTCAAGTGGTCTTATTATATTCACAAATGACGGTGATTTTGCTGCAAAACTGTCACATCCTTCTGCAGAAATGGAAAAGGAATACATAGTTGATACAAGCCGTCCTTTGCCACGGGGACTTTGCGATGATTTTGTAAAGGGCATTCGTGTTGACGATGTGTTTTATCGGTGCAAGGAAGCTGAAGAACTGAACTCCCACAGGATGCGTATCGTGCTGGTTGAAGGTAAGAACCGCGAAATTCGCCGTGTATTTGAATCGTGCGAAGTCGGCATAAAAAGCTTGATGCGCATTCGCATAGGGTGTGTTGGTATTGGCGGCCTTCAGTTTGGAGAATTCCGCGATTTGACGCAGGCTGAAATTGTTGCACTGATTCGTTTGTGTAAAAGTTCTCAATATTAAGGAAATTAAGGCAACTTCTAATAAAAAAGAGGAATATATATGGTTATTGCTATTGACGGACCTGCTGGAACAGGAAAAAGCACTGTAGCTCATGCAGTTGCAAAGGATTTGAACATTGTGTACCTGAACAGCGGCAGCTTTTACCGTGCTCTTACGCTTGCTGTTTTGAAAGCCGGACTGGATGTTGAAGATACTGATGCTGTGATGGATTTTGTAAAAAAACAGAATCTGGACTATGTGAATGCACGTCTCATTCTGAATGGAAAGGATGTGGAAGCTTTGTTGCATCAAGATGCCGTGGATGCAAATGTATCTAAAATCTCTGCCATTGTTGAGTTGCGGCATTTCGTAAACGACAGGATGCGTCAGATTGTAAAGAAGCTTGACATAATATGCGAAGGCCGTGACATGACAACAGTTGTTTTTCCAAATGCAGAGTTCAAGTTTTATCTTGATGCAAGTGTTGATGTTCAGGCAAAACGACGTTTTGATCAGGGTGTAAGCAATCTTTCGCTCGAAGAAATAAAGCAGGCTATCATAAAGCGTGATGAAATGGACAGAAATAAGACCGAAGGATCATTGAAAAGAGCTAAAGATGCACGATATATTGACACATCAGACTTGACCATAAATGAGGTTTGTGAGATAATCAAGGCAGAAATCAATACTAAAGGATCTATCATGGCACAGAAGGAAGTGGACCAGAATGTCGAACGGGGCTCCAAGGACGACATTCACACACAATTAGAAGAGTCAATTAACAGAATGGAGCAGGTTGAAGACAACGCTCTCGTAACAGGCAAAGTTGTTCAAGTAACAGAAGATACAGTTTTTGTAGATGTAAACTGTAAATCAGAAGGAAAAATTCCTCTATCTGAATTTGGCGACGAAAAACCTGAAGTTGGCAGCGATATTACTGTCTATCTCATCAATCAGTTTGGAAAAAATGGACCGGAAGTTTCAAAACTCAAGGCAGATGAAAAGTGCCTGTGGGAGAAATTCAAGACTGTGTTTGGTGAAAAAACAGCAGTTGATGGTAAGATTGTTTCCTTGACAAAGGGTGGCTACATGGTCGATTTGGGGGGCGGAATCAGTGCATTCCTTCCGATCAGCCAAGCAGACAGTCAGAAGGTTGAAAAGGCTGAAAAACTTATCGGTACAAAAGGCAAGTTCTATATAGAGCGTCTTTACAGCGAAGGTAGAAGAAACGTTGTTGTAAATCGCCGCAAATATCTTGAAGAAAGAATCGATACTGATCGCGAAAAATTCTTTAGCGAAGTAAAGATTGGCGACTCTGTAAAGGGTGTCGTAAAGTCATTTACGAGCTTTGGAGCTTTTATTGATTTGGGTGGATTTGACGGACTTCTTCATATTAATGATATGAGCTGGGGACATGTAACCCGTCCCAAGGACTTTGTAAAGAAAGGTCAAGAAATTGAACTGAAGGTTATTCGTCTTGATCAGGAAAAGAAGCGCATAAATCTTTCTCTCAAGCATTTCTCTGAAGATCCTTGGCTCCACTTTGAAGATAAGTATCACGTAAATGATGTGGTAAAGGGTAAGGTTACGAAACTGACTGAATTTGGTGCTTTCATTGAACTTGAAGAAGGCATCGAAGGTCTTGCCCATATTTCTGAATTCAGCTGGACAAAGAAGATTAACAAGCCTTCCGACATGTTGAAGGAAGGCGATGAAGTAGAATGCATGATTCTTGGATACGATATTCAGGCTGGTCGTGTATCTCTTGGCTTGAAGCAGGTTACTGCAAATCCATGGGATACTATTGCAGAAAAGTATCCGGAAGGAACGAAAGTTCACGGTAAGGTTGTAAAGATTACAAACAGCGGTGCATTCATTCAGCTCGAAGAGGGAATTGATGCATTCCTTTCAGGAGAAGATCTTTCTTGGACAAAGAAGGTAAAGCATCCTGGAAGCGAAATCAAAGTTGATCAGGAACTTGACGTTGTTGTAACTGAAGCTGATTCTGAAAACCACAGAATTCGCGTTGGCGTAAAGCAGCTTACAGATAATCCTTGGAAAGAATTTGCTTCTCAATATAAGCAGGGAAGCACTCTTGAAGGTGAAGTAACATCTATTACTGATTTTGGAATCTTTGTAAAGGCTCCAAATGGAATTGAAGGTCTTGTAAACAAGGCTAACATTACAGATGATAGGGAAACACCTTTTGAAGAAGCTGTAAAGAAATTCAATGTTGGTGATAAGGTAAACGTATACGTGGTGTCCATTGATGTTGAACGAGAAAAGGTTGCTTTCTCAATCAAGGAATATAAGCGTGCTCAGGCTCGTGCTGAAATCTCTCAGTATATGTCATCAAACAGTGATGATGACGGTGGATATACGATTGGTGACAGTGTTAAGAATCACAAAGAATAGGTTGATTGTTTAGCATAAGATTTTGAAGGCACATCACTGTCTGTATGATGGTGGTGTGTTTTTTTTGTTTTTATGTTATACTGATAACATGTATCATGTGTTTATTGCAAACAGTGCCCTTATGCTGAATCTTTTGCACGGACTTGATGATATAGCATCTTCTCATTTTCCTGTTTTGATTTCAGGAGAGCACGGTGTCGGCAAGGAGCTTGTTGCAGAACAGATTCACTTGAAATGTTCTAATCGGAATTTTCCCTTTGTCCGAATACAATGTAGTAATGCTGATGATGCTGTCGTTGATGAAAATAGACTGGCGGAAGGTACTTCGCTTTTTTTTGATGAAATTTCATTATTGACTAAAAATCAGCAGGAACGTCTTTTGCATTTGATACAGGAAAAACGCTTCCCTCAAACGCTTCGAATGATTGCATCTACAAGTAAAGATATAGAAACTTTTGTTGACGAAGGTTTGTTTGACAAAACTCTTTTTTCTTATTTAAATATTCTTCCTGTAACGGTTCCAGCCCTTCGTCATCATCGTGATGATGTCGAAGCTTTGGCTTTGTATTTCATGCGCATATATTGCCGTGCCATGAACAAAACGGTAGACAGCATATCCGCTGTTGCGCTGAAACTGTTGAAGGAGCATTACTGGCCTGGAAATGTGCGGGAACTCAAGAATATGATGGAACGTGCCGTCATGCTGTGTTCTGAAAAAACATTGGATGCTGATGATTTTCCATTGATAAAAAATGAGCGTTCAATTGTTGATGAGTCATTGAATGCAAGTGATCGGAGTTTGAAAACGTCTCTTGACAGATTTAAAAAACAATATGTCATGGAAATACTGAATGAGACACGGTGGAATAAAAGTGCTGCGGCACGCATTCTTGATGTTCAGAGGACGTATGTGTTCAGGCTTATGAAAGAATTGGATATTTCTCAGGATTAGTGTTGTAAGGTTTTGACAAAGTCATGTATTTAAGTTATAGTATACTCCACAATTTATATTGATAGTAATCATTTGGAGATTTATAAAAATGGCAGACAATGTACTTTCATTTGAAATGAAAAAGGAAGATGTTGGAGCTCAGCAGAAGGTTGAAAATTTCATTCTTCGCAACCGCAAGCCCCTGCTTTACATCTTGGCAATTCTTATTGTTGCAGTTATTGCAGTATCGGTAGTGTTCTGTGTTTTGGATGCTGGCAGAAAATCGGGTTTGGATGCTATAGATGCTATTGAAAATGTATATACAAAGAATAATGAGTCTTTGAGCGATGCAGAACTTTATTCTCGTCAAGATACGGCACTTGATGCTCTTTCTCCTTATCTCGGTAAAAAAAATATTGTTGGAATTCGTGCTTCAATGCTTGCTGCTGAAATTTATTTTGAGCGCAAGGATTTTTCAGCTAGTCTTGCACAATGGTTGAATGCAGCTTCTTACAATGAAAAGTCTTATACGGCTCCTATATGCTATTATAATGCAGCTGCATGCAGTGATGAAATTGGAAATGCGGAAGATGCAGCTTCCTTCTATGCAATGGCTGCTGAAAAGAAGGATTTTTATCTTGCTTCCCATGCTCTTTTTAACCTTGGTCGTATAAAGGAATCTTCTGGTGATTATGCAGGTGCTGTAGAGGCATATCAGAAAGCTGTTGATTCTTATTCCGGTGATGATTATGCAAAATTGTCTCAGAGCAGGATTATTGTCCTTAAAGCTGATGGAAAAGCTGACTAACGATTACTAAATGTTTCATAAATGTGTCTGTTGTGTTTCTGCAACGGTAATGCTTGTCATTGCTGTTGTGGGAACCGGCTGTGGGGTTGATACAGTTGATGAATATTTTGATCCTCCAAAATCTGACGGACACATAGTTCATTGGAATACAGCAGAT
>JAFVDR010000344.1 GCA_017476165.1 Treponema sp.
CAATTTTGGACTATATTTTTAATTCGAAACAATGTATACTTAATTAGGAGTCTCTAAACAAAACTTCGTTTTAAGGGTTGCCTATTAATGGAACTGAAATGATGCCTTGCTAAACAATGTTAACCTCTGAAAATTTCGGTGTGCATTTTTCCGTGTTCGGAGGTTGAAAATGAAAAAAAATTCTTTTTTTATGATGGCCATTTTTTTTGTCGCTATCTTCTTGTCGGTCACCGTTTCTGCTCAAAATACGAACTGGGTTCAAGATGGTTTGTTGCTTTCTTCTGACGGCAAAATGCTTTCGGTTTCCAGCTTTGTTTCTTCAATCGACAACAAGACAATTCCGTCTCATGTAGATACAATACGCAGTTATAACAACAGTTCTGTTGAACGCTGGGTAAGGGATCATGGTTGGAAAGTCAGTTCCGTGAGTCCCGAATATACGGAATTTTCTCGAAAAGGCTTCCTTGCTTTAAAGATTGACGGCATGGAAGCTGGTGACGAATATTGGAGCATCCGTCGAAGGAAAACCCAGGAACAGTATATTAACACTATTGGCAACATAACAGGTCCTTTTACAAGCAATAAAGAGGCACAGGACTATGAAACCGTCAATGATGCTGCAAAATCATATCTTGTTCCGTTTGATGACGGCAGCATGATGATTGTACGCATCGAAAAAGATATTCTGATACGGTATTTGGACAAGCATTTTAGGGAAACTGAAAAAAAAGACTTGCAGATGGAACTTCCCCTGTTTGGTGGATTTCATGTATCTTCGGATGGCAGTTATTTTTTTATTGAGGGACGAGAAAATCCGCGGAATTCTGACAAGTCAGAGGTAATAAGGATAATTCAGTACGATTCAAAATGGAAACGGGTGAATTCATGTTCCCTGTATGGAGCAAATACGACCATTCCGTTTATTGGGGGATTACATTGTACTGAGCTGGACAATCATCTGTATATCCGTACGGGGCACGTAATGTATACAGCAAAGGATGGGCTTCAGCATCAGGCAAACATGGCAATTGACTTGAACAAAGTCACGATGAAGCTCGTGTATTCCATGGATGGCGTAGACATCATCGGAAACAGTCAGTACGTGAGCCATTCCTTTAATCAGCTTGTTGCTACAAAGAATGGCATTATGGTCGGAGTTGATCATGGCGATGCGTATCCACGCACTTTAGTTCTTGGCAAAAATAAGAGAGGTCTTCACGAAACTGATGGAGGAAATGGAGCGTATTCTTATGTTCCCCTTTGTAATATTCCTGGTTCTGTTGGTGATAATTTTACAGGAACATCGCTGGGAGACATTGCTGTTTCAGATACGCACTATCTTGTTGCATATAATCAAGTGTATGATGAGTCATTTAAAAATAAAAGCAAGAAGACGAGGAATATCTTTCTAGCTTCTGTACAGGATGCAAAGGGTGGTTTTGAAAAATCTACTGTAAAGATGGTGACTGACTATGCACAGGGCATGGATCCTGCACGTACTCCTTATCTTGTATGCTATGGACGCAATAAATTTCTTTTGATGTGGACGCGCCATACGACTGTATTCTACACGACTGTTGATGGAAGCGGAAAGACAGGTGTTATACACAGTTTTGAAGGTGCTCTTTCCGACTGCAAGCCTGTTCTGTGTGGAGGATTCATTACGTGGTTTGTTACTGACGGGTCGCGGATTAGTTTTTACCGTATTGATGCTCAGCACATTGATTGGGGGGCTTCTGCTTCGTCTGGTACTGTTAAGGCTCCCGAAACTTCTTCGCAGGAAACAGAAATTGATTTTCCAGAAAAGCCACAGATTGAACCTGAGCCTCAGCCTGAACCTGAAAAACCACAAGTTGAACCAGAACCGCAGCCTGAACCTGAAAAGCCACAAGTTGAACCTGAGCCGCAGCCTGAACCTGAAAAGCCACAGGTTGAACCTAAGCCTCAGCCTGAACCAGAGAAGCCTAAAGAACCTGCAAAACCTCGAATTCCTCGTTCGGTGGAGATTGCAAAAAAAGGACTTGCTGTTTCCTGCAAGAACTATGAGTATGAGACAGGAGACTTTACCACCTATGACAAGTGCTATATATGGGATTTTTCTGAGTACATTTCAGATCCCGGACAGTACACAATCCTTTTCAACTACCAGTCTGGAGTTGGCATTGTCATGTCAGAAGCTGCTCTGCTGGTGGACGGGGAGTTTTATGCTGCATTCCCCGACTCAAAAAAGATAGACAGAAATTCCCGCAAGGGAACGTATATTTTTAATCTTCCGTCCAAGGCAAAAAAGGTGCAGCTCACTGCATATGTGAGGGCATTGGATAGGGGAAAATTCTATGGAACAATAGATATAATCCATGATATGACGCTTATCATCCCGAGGGGCAGAAGAGTCCTTTTGTATGAGGAATTCAGCGAGCGCAAGGATTTTAATAAAGTAATATTCCCTGATACCCTCGTTGAAATTGGAGGGTATTCGTTGGAGCGTACTCCGTTGGAAAAAATTGAAATCCCCGGCAATATAAAAAAAATTGGAAACTTTGCATTCTTTGACATGAAGAATCTTCAGGAAATTGTCATGCACGAAGGTGTTGAGGAATTGGGCGAGTATTGTGTAGATACACGGGAATACAATGTTGTTACTGTTACCGTGCCTGATTCCATGTCAGTGTTCGGACGTTTCTGCATTACTAATAATTCTATATGGAAGATAAATAAAGGCAGCAAGGCTGATGAATATGCAAAAAAACAGCACTTTGTAAGTATTATATATTTGAACGTAACGTTTGCCACCCCACCTGACCAGCAGATTGTCATGCCGCAGGAACCAGTCGTACCTCCCGGAACCATGAAAAACTATGCCTATGAAACAGGCGATTTTACGCAGTCTGATACAAGTTATGTCTGGGATTTTTCACCATACATCAAGAATGCTGGCAAATACAGCATATTGTTTAGTCGAAGGACTGGGGCTTCTCTTATCATTTCCAAGGCTGTCATTGTGGCCGATGGAAAGCAAGTTGCTGCTCAGCCACAGTCTCAGACTGCTGATGCAAAGAATCGCATTGCAATCACTTTTAATCTTCCTGCAAATGCAAGAAAAGTTGAACTGAAAGCAACCGCTCGAATGGCATCGAGTGGAAGCTACAAGGGAACTATAGACATTCTGATGGGTACAACTCTGATTATTCCTACAGGAAGGACTGTCACAGAGCGAGAAGAATTCTACAAGCGGACGGATTTTACTTCCATCCTGTTTCCACCGACTATCACGGAAATTGGTAACAGCTCGTTTGAAAGTTGTGCACTGAAAACCGTAGACATTCCTGGTACTGTTAAAAAACTTGACCGATATGCGTTTTTTGGATGCAATTCCCTGTCCGAAGTAAAACTTCAGGAAGGTGTTGCTGAAATAGGAGAGTGGGCGTTCTGCGGTACTAAGACTAAATTCCGCATATACATTCCTGCCAGCATAGCAGAATTTCCAGGTGGCGTCACTGAGAACATGGCTATTTGGGTCGTCTATAAGGGCAGCAGTGCAGAAGCGTATGCAAAAAAAAGAAATTACACCATAGAATTTCGTTACGTGGAACCATAGTCTCACATGTTGTCTTTCAACTGTTCTGAAAGTGGTGAACACAATCAGATGTAAACTTCTTGAAGGAACAGTTGAAAGAGCGTTAATGCATAGAAATATATGCACTCCGCTCGACCTCAAGTTCTCCTTGCCGATTCCATCCGCTATGTATTGCTGGAACCTGGAGAATGAACAGATTTGAGTCCGTAAAGACTTCTTGTGTTAGCGACGGCTTCTGATGTTTCCTGAAAGTAAGCTGCGTTTCCAGTTGCATGTTATAATGATGTGTATCCGTTGCCTTGCGGGTTGCCGATGACACACGTACTGCTGTCGATGGAATTGCTCAAAAGATAAACGGTTTTACATTCTGAGAATTTTTAACTCTACGATAAACTAATATTTGCCTATTGACTTTTATGGGGCTGCCAGTTATAGTAGATTTAGTTACCGAATAATCGGTAACTAATGCCTTGGAATGGATGCTATGGCAGAATCGACAAAAGAACGGATCTTACAAGCGGCTTTCTCTTTTTATGCGGTGCCCAATTTTGAGCGTGTCTCGCTGTCCCAAATTGCTGGACGCGTAGGCATCAGCAAGGCCGCCATATTCAAGCATTTTAAAAATAAAGATGCCCTTACGCAGGAAATGAACAACCGCATCTGTGAATCTTTAATGGAATTGTTTGCTCCCATGCTGCAATTTTTTGAAAATGGGGAAACAGGGCAGGCAATTTCATTCATCATTCACTATATGCTTGCACACTGCGAATATCTTGGATATTTGCTGTCTATGTCCGTGCTGCTCGATGAAAATTTTGTCGTATCAGAGCTTCGCAACAGGGGTGTCAAGCTGTTTGATTCTATTTTCAATGATGATGGAACCGTAAAAGACTTGGAACGTTATCTTTTAATGGAATTTTTGGGAAATACGCTCATTTATTTTACTACGAAGCGCATTCACGATGAAGACTGTCAGAGTAGCAATCCTATTTCCAGAGAGGAGTTCTCTGAATCGCTGTGTTATTTGATAGAAAACGGCATTGCAAAAAAGGACTCTTCCATAGATGAGAGCACGCTCTCCTATATTGATTCTGTTTGTGCTGAGAGGGTGAAAAACATCAAGCCCGTAAACAAGATTCTAAAAGAAATAGCTGGTATTATTGACCGTGTTGGCATAGCTGGATTGACCATTGAAAAAATTGCCAGTGCATTAGGCATGGCAAAAAGCAGCCTGTATTCTTCGTTTGAAAATAAGGTAGACATGCTTTCGACCCTTATTGAAGATGAATTTGAAACGTTGCGTGACTTTATTATAAGCAATATATCGCAGGTACATTCATCGTACGAAAAGCTGTATGCAATAATGCAGACGGAATTCTGCTATTTTATGGAACGTCCCGAGTTGATGCTTGTATTTCGCAATTTGTTGATAAACAAGGCTGTGAAAGACAAGCTTGAACCCCATGCAGACAAAAAGTGCGGCGATGCCTTTTTGAAGGACTTCTGCATGGACGATTTTTTCAGTGATTCGGTGTTGCTGTGGATTTTGGTATTGCCAGCAATGATATATGGAAGCTTCCTTCACAGAGGGCTTGAAAATGATGCAATGCAAAGTTCCCTTAAGAAAATTTTTCTTATGGTGGAATTTGGTGTCAAGAACAAATAGGAGCGCGTTTTGAAAAAACTTATTATTTGTGTAGCAATGAGTCTTGCTTTTGCTTCGGTGTTTTCTCAGGAATCCGTTACGTTTACCGTGGACAAGGCGGTGGAATATGCATTGAAAAATAGCCGAACCCTTAAAAGCGCAGACATCGATCTGGAAATAAAAAAGCGTGCAGCCGACTATTCATGGAATGTGCTAGTACCGACAGTACAGGTGAGCGGAACTTTGAGCCGTCAGAATGACATAAGCTCAACGATAGATTCTGCAAACGCAAGCATTCAGATGGCGAATGCTTTCAGTGCACTTACGGGTGCTCCAAAACAGGACAAGGTAGAGGAAACTGAAAGCATGCATTGGGCTGCCGTGGGAAATCTCGGTGTAAGCTGGAATTTCAGTCTTGCATACATTGAGCAGATAAAAGCTGCTAAGCTTGATTATGAAACGGGCTTGATTACAAGAAAGCAGAGCTTGAAGGAGACCGAGGTAAACGTAAAAAAACTATTTTACGGGCTGCTCCTTCAGCAGGAAAATGTCAAGCTGCAGAAAGTGACGCTTGAAAACGCACGCAGAAGGAGCAATCAGGCATATATGAACTATGAAAACGGTTCTGTGCCGGAATTGAGCTATCTGCAGGCTAATGTTGCGTATGAAAACCAGAAGCCTTCTGTAGCAGAAGCCGAACGGACATTCCGCCAGCAGATTGATACCTTTGCATTTATCCTTGGTTTGCCCGTGGGCACAGATATTGTCCTAGATGGTTCAATTGAGCCTGAATACATAGACTTGATGGCCGATGAATTGATTTCGCAATATGGTTCAGGCAGCCTGGATATACAGTCATTGGACAGCTCCCGAAAAACGCTCGAAGCAAACTTGCGTGCACTTAACTTGAGCAGTTTCAGCCCTGCATTTGCATTTAGCTATGGCTTTCAGCCAGTGCATTCCGATGCATTCAACTCGGATAATTCTTGGTTTGATGCCGACAACTGGACTGACAGCGGTTCTATGAGCTTTACGCTTGCATGGAACATTACGAACATGTTGCCGTTTTCTGCAACCAGGCAGCAGGCAAAGGATTTGCAGGCCAACATAGAAAAGCTAAACCTTTCAATGGAGACGTTGAAAGAAAACCAGAAGCTGGAAGTCATCAAGGCACTGGATACAATGAAGTCTGCTCGCGAACAGATTTCTGCCATGAGCAGAAACATTAAGCTTGCTCAGCGTTCTTACGAAATGGCGGAGCGTTCTTATCAGGCTGGAACAACAGAACTGCTGTCTCTTCGCGATTCCGAAGAACAGCTGTATAAGGCAAAACTTGGACTGGCAAACCAGAAATTTAACTATATTGCGGCGATGCTGGACTTGGAAAAAATATTGAATACAACATTTGGAGAATAATATGAAAAAAACATATCCTATTCGTAATGGCATGAGTGGAGAAATGGCACTGTTTTTTTGCAGTACTTTGTTGTTGTGCGGTACACTTTTTTCAGGCTGCAAAAAGATAAACTCTGCAAAGCCTTCTGCTGAAATGGAGGAAGAGGAAGTTGTGTACGCCGTTACCGGCTACAAGACGGTAACAGGCAATCTGGATGATTATCTGGAGTTTGGCGGAGATGTCTCTTCTGTTTCTGCTGTAGATGTTATTCCTGACATGGCGGGAAAAATTTCCAGCATTAAGGTGAATGTTGGGGACATGGTAAAGAAAGACGATGTCATTGCCTATGTAGATGCAAGCCGTCCTGGAATGAACTACAAGGCTAGTCCTGTAAAGGCTCCTATCAGCGGCAGAATAATTTCCTTTACGCCCATGCTTGGAACGACTGTTTCTCAGGCAATGGCAATTGCCAAAATTAGCAATACTGATGAGCTTGAAATAAAGGTTAGTGTGCCAGAACGGTTCATAAGCCGTATCCATAACAATCAGATGGCAAGTGTTTCTCTGGATGCATACCCAGGTGTTACATTCTATGCAACTATTTTTGAAGTAAGCCCTGTTCTTGATACATCGACCAGGACAATGGATGTAAAACTGCGTCTTACAAAAAAAGATGAGCGCATCAAAGTGGGCATGTATGCCCGCATTCATCTTGTGACTGAGACGGTAAAGAATGCTACTGTCATTCCTTCTTCATGTGTTGTTACAAGAGATGAAAAACCCTATGTATTTGTCATCAGTTCTGATTCCAAGCAGGCATCTTTGCGTTCCGTTACTGTTGGAATGACTGTTGACAACAAGTCCGAAATTGTTTCTGGACTTTCGGAAGGAGAGGTTATTGTAATAAAAGGTCAGTCTCTTTTGAATGACGGTGCTAAAATAAATGTAATTTCCATGCAGGAGTAAAGGCAATGACTATTTCTGAACATGCCGTTAATAAACCGGTAACGACACTCCTTATATTTATAGTAGCAATTGCACTCGGCATTTACTGTACGCTGAATCTGTCTGTTGACATGTTTCCGGACATGAAATTTCCATACATGTTGGTCATGACAAACTACAAGAACGCTGGACCTGAGGAAGTTGAGCAGAGTCTTACGCGTCCGATGGAAAGTTCTCTTTCTGGCGTCAGTGGGCTAAAGACCTTGCAGTCTCAGTCTTCTGCAGGCTTAAGTCTCATTATAATGGAATTTGACTATGGAATTGATTTGGATTCCGTTGCAAACGAAGTGCGCGATAAGATTGACTTGGTGCGTTCGTATCTGCCTTCCGATGCAGATAATCCGATGTCTATAAAGGCTGACCCTTCCATGCTTCCAATTATGACACTTTCTTTACGGGGAAGCAGGACTCCCGAAGAGCTGAGGAAATATGCAGAAGACATAATTCAACCCCGCCTTGAACAGATAGACGGCATTGCTTCTGCAAACATTGCTGGCGGACGAGAAAAATCTATCAATGTCGACATTCCGCGCGACCGTCTTGAGGCCTACGGACTTTCCATAACTCAGATTGCTCAAATGATTGGAGCCCAGAACCTTCAGAGTTCAGGCGGTACCATTACAAGCGGTGATACTAACTATACAATTAAGACGAATGGAAAGTATTCCAGTATAGATGACCTTAAGAACACGGTAATATCCTATAAGACATCCCAATCTGATGGAATGGGAATTCCTTCCCTTAAAACGATTCGCCTTCGGGATGTGGCGGATGTATATGAGGGATACAAGACTGAAAGCACGCTTGCATATCTTGATGGAAATCCATGTGTAATGCTTAACTTGCAAAAGCAGAGTGGAAAGAATTCCGTTAGTGCCGCACGAAAGGTCCGTAAAGCTCTTGTTCAGATAAAAAAGGACTTGCCTTCTGACGTTGAGGTTATAGAAACATCGAATACTACTGATGTTATTGAACAGACCATTTCGGAGGTTGTCCATTCCGTAATTGTTGGTGCATTGCTTGCCATTGCAGTTTTGTTTGTATTTCTCCGCTCGTTCAAGAGTACTATCATCGTAGGTCTTGCCATTCCTATC
>JAFVDR010000345.1 GCA_017476165.1 Treponema sp.
GCTTAAGGATGAGCATGTGCTCAGCAAGCCAGCCTTCCTGACGGGCAATAACCGTTGCAATGCGGAGGGCAAAGCATTTTTTTCCAAGAAGAGCGTTTCCACCGTATCCGGAACCGTAAGACCAGATAAGGTGCTCTTCTGGGAACTGTGAAATGTATTTGTGCTCAACATCTGCGCAAGGCCAAACACCGTTGTCCTTTTCGCCATTGTTAAGAGGCTTACCTACAGAGTGCAGACATGGAACCCAGTCACCGTCAGTTCCAAGATATGACCATACCTTTTCGCCAGCACGTGTCATGATGTCCATGTTGAGAACAACATACTCTGAATCGGTAAGTTCAATACCGTATTTTGCTATAGGAGAACCGAGAGGTCCCATGCAGAAAGGAATGACATACATGGTGCGACCGTGCATACAGCCTGTGTACAATCCTTTCATTGTAGCTTTCAGTTCTTTTGGATCAATCCAGTGGTTTGTAGGACCAGCATCCTCTTCCTTTACAGAAGAAATAAATGTACGAGATTCAACACGTGCAACATCGCTTGGAAGTGAACGGAACAGGAAACAGTTTTCCTTTGCCTTCAGCGGTGTAGCAAGACCAGCTTTTACACATTTCTGCATAAGCTCGTCGTATTCTTTTTTAGAACCGTCACAAACAACAACATTGTCCGGCTCACACATTTTAACACATTCTTCAACCCAAGCTTTGATTCCTGAGTGTTTGATGTCATTAAGAGTCATACTTCAACTACTCCTACAGTTGAGGAAAAGAATGGCGAAACAGATATTTTAACAACGTAACAGAGCTGCTTTCATCCATGCATTCATGCACATATTCATTTCCTTATGGATTTAACTATACTCCAAATTCTGCTTATATTCAACAAGCTACATACCGATATTGTCTAAATCTATGGAAAAAAATCAGTTCACATTCTGCCCCGACTGCGGCAGCAAAAACATACAGACACACGGGGACGGGCGAAAATGGAGCTGTCCAGACTGTGGCTTTACCCTGTACAACAATGTTGCCAGTGCAGTAGGAATCATCCTTGAAAATGCAGAAGGAAAAATCCTTTTTGAACGGAGGGCAAAGGAACCGCGCAAAGGTTTTCTTGCACTGCCGGGAGGATTTGCCGAACCTGACGAAACGGGAGAACAGGCCGCCTTCAGGGAATGCCTGGAAGAAATTGGAGTAGCACCAGAACAGGTCCGCTACCTGTGCTCGTTTCCAAATACCTACGAATACAAGCACGTACTGTACAAAACATGCGACATGTTCTTTACGGCAACACTTCCCAAGGAGTTTACGCTCCGCCCCCAGCAGGGAGAAGTTTCAGCCTTTGAATGGGTTCGCATTTCATCAAAACAGGACGTTGAGCAGTGTCCGCTTGCATTTGTTTCTGCAAGGAATACGCTGCTTGCATGGCTTGGAAAAAAACAGGAGGACGCTTGATGAACATGCCGCTTGCAATATGCCTGACGGGAACAGTCCTGTACACCATCATCCTTGCCGTATACGGCGTAAAGATTTCAAAGGCAAAGAAATATGTTGAACAGCACAGTGCCCCGGGAACAATCGTGCCGCGCTCATCAAAATCGTTCAAGACTATTTTCGTAATGGCATTCCTGCTCATCCTGTTGCCGTTTTTGATTCCGCTTCAGACGTATGTCATTGCCATTGTGGTGGCAACAGGCGTATTGGGAGCGTACATTGCACTGAAAGACCGCTTGGAAGAAGTCAATGCATTAAAGGACAGCTCGAAAAACTGAATTTTTTCGAGGTTCCCAAAGTAAAATCTTTTACATGTCTAGACATGAATTTCTTTTTCTGATATAGTAATAACAGCTTTAAGGCGTCTTACCCAAGTGGTAAGGGACTGGTCTGCAAAACCATCATGCATCGGTTCGATTCCGATAGACGCCTCTGCCAAGAAAGCCTTACCTTATGCAGTAAGGCTTTTTTGCTTTTCAGGCTTTTCGAGCTAAGCTGGAGCCTGTTTCCATATTTTATTAAAGGGCTGTTCCTGTACTCCTTTGGAACAGCCCTTATTCGTTTTAAAGAGGTCTCCCTTTTGGATGAATGATAAATCAGTACTTAGCGAGCGAGAAAACAGATCGGCGGGGAGACAGAGGCATTGCCTGCCTAAAAATTTTCTTCAGACTTGATGATAAACATCTTGATGCCTTCACCCTTGAACCGCTCCTTTACCGCCTTGATGACGGCCTTTGCAGTCGGCAAAAAAGCATCTTCCAAGTAACTGACCATCAGAAAGTTCGTCTCAGGCCATGTTGACGTGCCCAGCTTTCTGTCATTGCCTCCGCGTCCATACACCAGCGGCACGACAGAATACAAGATGTCGGGGATATACTGCTCCAAGGCATCGGTAATGTCCTCTTCGACAGATTTATTTGCAATGATTTCAATTCTGTACATTTACAACTCCTTCGGATCCTTTTCCGATGCTGCACGAATCTCACTCGCCCGCTCCAGTAGCGAGGGCTTGCGGTGTTCCGTAGGCTCCGCATGATCCGGCATAGCAATGGTGATGCGGCTTTTCGTACTTTTCTTTTCCCGCATGATGAGAGAATACAATACAGGAATCAAAAACAGAGTAATGAAGGTAGAGCTGGTAAGGCCGCCGGCAACAGCAAGGCCTATCGGCTGCACCATGCCGGCACTGCCACTCGTTGCAAAGCACATGGGGAGCATTCCCAAAATGGTTGTAAGGGTTGTCATCAATACAGGACGCAGACGGCTTGTTCCCGCTTCAAGACAGGCTTCCTTCATTTTCATGCCGCGTTCCAGCAAAAGATTCGTATAGTCAACAAGAATGATACCGTTGTTAACGACAATGCCAATAAGCATAATCAAGCCGACTGCAGTCATCATGGAAATTGCCTGCCCCGTAAGCTTATAGATTCCTACAACACCAATGACAAGAAATGGAATGGTTGCAATGTTGATGACGGGAGCCTTAAAGCTTTCGTAAGTTGCAGCCATAACGCCAAACACCAAAAGGATTGCCATGATGCCTATTTTGGCATATACGCGCCACTGCTCGTTCATGTTTTTCCATGCACCTTCGTAGGTCAGCGAAACACCATCTGGAATAATGAACGTACTGCCAATCCGTTCCTTTATTTCGTCTTCCACATCATTTGCATTTGCATCAGTCAGAATGTTCGCCTTTACATGTACAATGCGCGTCCTGTTTTCGTGCCTGATGCTGACAGGACCAAGTCCCTTTTCTACGGATGCAAAGTTTGACACGCTCACCAGTCCGTTAGTTCCCTGAACGTAAATCTGTTCCAAGTCAATGACCTGTTCACGGTCTTGCGGCCTGAGCATGACGTACACGGTATAGTCATCTCCGTTTTCACGGTATGTTGTTGATGAAGCTCCCTGAATGCAGGCATAAATTTCATTTGCAACTGCAGTCACGCTTACGCCGAATGCATACGCCCTGTCGCGGTCAACCTTGATTTCAACCTGCGGCAAGCCTTCTGTCGTATCAATGGAAGGCTCTCCCAAATCAGAAATCGATGTCAGAACATCGGACACCTTGTTGGCAATGTCCAGTGCACTGTCAAGGCTGTTGCTTCGGATAACGATGTCAATGTCATCACCCGTCATTTGACCGCGCATCCCCCGTCCAAAAGAAAACCTGACATCGGTAAAGTCCGAAAAATGAGGCCGCAACTTTCTTTGAACGGCTTCGCTGTCGTCAATCTGTTCTGCAGAATCCGGCAGCGTAATTTCAATGGAACCAGTATATGTGGAACTTCTGCGTCCGCCTCCTCCGACTGTGGAAATAATGGTTTTGTACCCCTTTATTTCCTGACGCACAATCTCCTCAAATTCACTGACGATGCCCGATGTCTCTGCAAGTGTCGTTCCTGTTGGCAACGTAATGTTCAGCGTAACACTGGAATCTCGACCACCCGTCATCATGGTAAAATGCATGGTAAAAATGAGCATGGCCGATATGCCGAGCAACGTAAGGCAAACAAGAATCGTAATAAAACGATGAGACAAGGCTGCCTTCAAGGCCTTGCGGTACACAAAGCGGACTGCATCCTGTACCTTGCCGAAAATCATATAGAGGGCTTTGAACAGCGGATTCCTGACAGGGCGTTCATTGCGGTTTGTAAGAGGAAAGAAATGCCCCGCAAGCACCGGCACAAGAAAGATGGCAACCAGAATACTGCTCAGCAAGGCAATGACGATGGTAAAAATCATGCCCTTGAACATCTGCCCGTACATGCCCAAGTCGGCCATGTAAAACAAGAACGGAACAAAGACGCAGACGGTGGTAAGGTTTCCCGACATAACGGACATCATCATTTCTTCGCTGCCGAGGATGGCGGCAATGTTTGCCTTGGTTCCCCTCGCACGATATGCATAAATGTTGTCTATCATAACGATGGACGCATCAACAATCATGCCGACACCAAGAATAAGGCCTGTAAGCGTCATCATGTTCAGCGTAATTCCTGCAAAGTTCATGCACAAAAGGGTAATGAGCATTGAAAGCGGAATGGAAATGGCAATGATGATGGTGCTTTTGAACGAACACAAAAACACGTACAGAATGACAACGGCAAGTAAGAGTCCCTGCCAGGCAGATTCAATCAGAGTGCTGATGGTATCACGTATCATTTCCGTGCTGTCGCTGACAATTTCAAGAGAAACATCGCTGGGCAGTACTGCCTGAGCTGCCTTTATCTTGTCGTAAACGGCATTGGCTACCGTGACGCTGTTTTTTCCTGACTGCTTGGTAACAGACAGATATACGCCGGGCACGCCGTTAATGTAAACTTCACGAGTTGCATCGGAATAGCCCAAAAAGGCTCGTCCAAGGTCTGAAATTCTGACAGCATAGCCGTTGACCGTCTTAATGAC
>JAFVDR010000346.1 GCA_017476165.1 Treponema sp.
CCTACGATGTGTATCTGCTGTATTTTCTGCCTGTAAAAATCATTAAGAAGCCTATAATCTTCCTGCTTATACTTAATTCTGCTGTCAAGCTCAAGCCTCTTTATTTTCATTCCGCTATACAGCACTAGAAAGCCCCCATCAAGTTTCATTGCCCCTACCTTTGCAAGAAACAATAAAGACTCCTCTATGTCCTGTTCCCTTATTTCAAACTCAGGTAACAACTGGTTACGATATGCCCCAAGAAGTTCCAGTACTGAAAAACCGACAAGAACTTCCTCCTTTGAATTTATTTTTCCACTGCTTATCTGAAAAAGATAATTTATTATAAATGCTGAAACGGAATAATGTATTTTTCGAATTTGCTTAAGGCGCTTCATGTCCATCTTTAATTTTATGATTACAGTATCCGTTGACTGATTCTGTTCTTTCTGGATGTATCCCCTAATTGTCCAATAGTAAAACAAAGTCTTTATGGCATTGACAGAGCTTTCCTTTATGCCTTTTGAGAGTGCAGCATCATTAAGAGCCTTATAGTTTATAGTCAGCTTGTCTGCGTTAATGTAATCGAGCAGGAAAACCTCGATGGACAGGAATTTACGCAGTATGAGATTGGACTTATTCTCAGTGTCCGATTTCTTTATATATGCAGTAAGGTCTTTTGCATCTGAAAGCAGACCTTCTTCTCGCATCTTTTGTATTGAATGAATTATGTCCTTTTTTTCAATACCAAGCCTGTCGGCAAGATAGTCAACCCTTGATTCCGCATCGTCACTTCCAGCTTTTGCAATGTTTTTACTTGAGATAAGGGATTTGATTATACGCTTCGCAGTGGAACGCTCCGAATCATTCTCAAATCTGGAAGAGCTGCCTATTTTTTCTTCCGCTTCCATCATGTTCTTTACAAGCAGGCTTGTTGCATATATCCTTGGTGTATTTTTTCCCCGTTTGATATAACCTGCATTTTCAAGAGCCTGTATCGCAGTTTTTACCCTTGTCTCGATATCAGAGACACTCTCATCCCAACCTGCCTGCCTTGCAATCTCCAGTGGGGAACAGCATACATCAGGACGTGTATGAGTAAGATCTTTTATTGCCTTCCAGACCTGCTGAATCTCACTGATACTGAGCTTTGTCTGATTGAGAAGGATGAAATGCTTGTCTAAATCACTGTCATTGAACAGGACATAGCACTCCGCATTGAGGGATTGATCTCGACCAGCTCGACCAGCTTCTTGAACGTAATTTTCAAGGGAATCAGAAATATCATAGTGTATGACCAGCTTAACGTTGGATTTATCAACGCCCATTCCAAAAGCTGATGTCGCAACAATTACTTGAACCTTATCATTGATGAACGCTTCCTGATTCTCTTGCTTTTCACTGCTGTCCATCTTCCCATTGAAAGCCCTCGCCTCAAAGCCATCATTTGTCAGCTTTTCAGCAAGCTCTCTTGTTCGTTTTGTCCTTGACACATAAACAATTGTTGCACATTTTTTCTGTTCAATGAGACTGCGAAGGGTTCATATTTTTCCGCATCATTTTCCTTATAAAGGACTTCATATCGAAGATTTGTGCGAGACGGATCTGAAGCAAACAATTCCAGCTCAATATTCAGTTTTTTCTTGAAATATTCCTTTATGTCACTTATGACCTTCTGCTTTGCCGTAGCAGTAAAACATGATACAGCTATTTGGCAGTTGTTTCCTTTCTTTTCCTGAAGTTCACGGATAAAATCACCTATGTAAAGGTAATCGACACGAAAATCCTGTCCCCATGCAGAGAAGCAATGTGCTTCATCAATTACAAAACGATTGATGTTACGTGACAGCAGAAGCCTTTCTATCGTTACCGAGCGGAGTGACTCAGGAGAAATATATAGAATTGACGCAATACCAGACTCGACTCGCTCAATGGCATCTGCCCTTTCGATAGGGCTCAAAAGTCCGTTTATCGTCACAGCTTCAGCAATTCCACGTTTTTCAAGATTGTCCACCTGATCTTTCATCAGTGACTGTAACGGTGATATAACAACTGTCAAGGCTCTTTCGTTTTCACCCGCCATAAGTGCGGGAATTTGAAAAGTAAGCGATTTGCCGCCACCTGTGGGGAATATCACAAGAAGAGACTTATGCCCTACCGCAGCGTTGACTGCATTTTCCTGCAACGGCTCATCATTATACTTACGAAAGCTTGGAAAACCGAAATATCTGTTAAGATATATCGTTGGATTCAGACTGACCTTACAATATTCACACCGATTGCAGGAACAGCTTCTCAACAGACGCATGACCATATCAACTTTCGGATAGTTTATCTCCACCCATCTTGGTATGAGCGAATGCTCTTCGGTGGCAGAAACAAGAGACAGACAATAAGCAAGCTCCACAGGCATACTCAAAATGATGTCAGATAAAGGTGCATTTTCGCATATCTTACCAAAAAAGCATTCACGAATAGCTTTTTCGAGATCTTCATCGGATGAAAAGTTTATAAAGTCAAAAAATCCTGAAAAACAGGAATTCCTTTTCAAAAGCTTGTAGTAAATGAGTTTCAAATTTTCGCCAAGCCTGCTAAATGCATTAAGCTCGTCATAAAACAAATCTCTTGCCTTTGTAGCATCATTAAGGGGATTGTTAAGTTCCTCTGTCAGGAGCTTATCGTCCTTCAGTAAAGCATGGTATGGCTTGTTTGGGAACATCAACGGAGATAGATAAAGTGTGTCGATGAGCTTCGCGTTTTCAGGAATCTTTATATATTTGGAATCGTGGTTTATGATGTTATGACCACACAAATAATCAGCGTCCGCTATGAAGGAGTAGAAAATGGACTCCAAACCTGTATGAATTTCCTTGCCATTTTCATTTAGCGCACCAAAATCGCATGCCCTGTTATCGCGTTCGCTGACTTCGGTATCTATAAAGAAAATATGTTTCAAGACATCACTTTCATACGTCATAGCTACATACTAACACTTAAAGCCATTTTCAACAATGCAGTGGAACATAAACTCATGGCACTACCATTTATTAAATTTCTGCAAGAAACAAACTTGAAAAGAAACAAATATGCTGCCTCGATTTCAAAAGAAATTAGCTTAGCATCGTTTTAATGAGTTGGATTGTTAGGATTATTTATGTGGATATTTTGAATTGAACGATGTTTATTTATGTTAAAAAAAATTCTGTTTTTTTTCTACTACGCAAACCATGAAGTTCTCCCCTTACCTATTGTAATCCATGAGGACACCATCACAAAAACATTTCGTTTCATATTACTCCACGGTTCGTTTCCATACACGCCACAAACCGTTTCGTATCATTCCACGAAACGTTTCATATTACTCCACGGTTCGTTTCCATACGCTCCACGAAACGTTTCGTATTACTCCACAGTTCGTTTCTATACACGCCACCGATACGCACCTAAAACAGTACACACAATATTTAGTGTCTGATCCCATACAGGAACAATTTACTCTTACCGCTGCATTATACAAAACATATTCATATAATGAGCAATTTTCTTTTTTCCGTTTATGTGATATACTAAGACTATGAATAAGGATTCTTTTGAATTCGTAATCTATATTCTCCATGCCTGTTCACAAAAATGGAATAAATTACCATCTGAGGTTTATAAAAAACTGGAAGATTCACTTTGCATACAGGATTTTCTTGTTCCATTTTATGATATTCTACACACACAAGGAACCCAATATGTAGTTGCAGATGTAGAAGATTATCTTCATACACGAGGCTATAAAATATGATTGTATATCACGGTTCTATTGAAATTGTAAAAAATCCTGATATTCAGCACTCTTTTCGTTCACTTGATTTTGGCAAAGGCTTTTATGTCACAACTGTGAAAACACAGGCAGAAATTTGGGCAAAAAGGAAAGCTATCATATTTAAAAAGGAAAAAGCAATCATCAATAAATATGAAATGTCAAAAAACTTTTCAGGTTTTATTCATAAAAGTTTTAATGAAGACCTTTCTGAATGGATAGATTTCGTTTGCTCTTGTCGAGATAATAGCGATGATTATAAAAAATATGATGTAATTTCAGGAAAAGTCGCTAATGATAAAGTTTTCCGTGTCGTTGATATGTATCATCAAGGAATTTGGGAAAAAGAGCGTGCTATAAAAGAAATAAAAGCTTACCCAACTTATGACCAGATAGTCTTCATAACTCAAAAAGCAATAGACAAGCTCTTAAAATTTGATTCTTACGAAGAGGTTTAAAAAATGGAAGAATCCATTTTCGAAAAAGTATATCAAGAACGACTTGAAGAAAGAATAATTGCATATATTTCTGAATGTAAGAAAATACCGTTTCAAGAAGCTATGGATTTGTATTACAACAGTTATCTTGCTGACAAAATTGCTACAGGCTCATACGGGATGCAGTATTTAGATTATAAAGTTCTGGCACAGCTAATTCTGCAAACAATACAATCTTCTGCTACAGAATAAAACAGTACATACTATATTTAGAGTCTGATCCCATACAGGAACAATTTGTTAAAGTTTTTTTTATCCAATTATCAAATATTTACACTTTTGTAAATTTTATTTCATTTTTAACTTGACTTTTTCACAAATCATAAATATATTATACTCAGATGCAAAGCCTTGAGCATCATGAAAAATCGGAAACCTGTCAGGTTTCCAACATAAAAACTATATTATCAAGGACGGAAACATGCTATGGCAGAGGTAACAGCATTCGGCAAAATCTTAAGGAAGATGAGGATAGACTGTTCCGAAGTATTGGGAGCAATGGCAAAGCGACTGGGACTAAGTTCAGCCTACCTTTCCTCCATAGAAAATGGACTGCGGGAAATTCCAGACGGATTAGTGGCAAAGATAGCCAACGAATACGGACTTGACAGCTCGCAGGAAAAGGAGCTTGAAGAAGCCAAGGCAAAAGTAAAGGGAACGGTAGATGTCAAGTTGAATGACCAAAAGGCAGAGGCGGATTACGTGGAGACAGCAGTAATGTTCGCACGTGATTTTTCAAAACTCACTACAGAGCAGGTAAATGCGATTAAAGAACTTTTGAAAAGTTTTGAAAGTTCAGGAGAAAATTCTAATGGAAGTGCATCATGATGAGCAGCAGACAGAAACATTGATTCTTACAGAAGACGGAATTCAAATTGCGGCATTTTGGACAGTCTTTCTGTGCAGAAATAGCAAGGACGGCAGGTTTGATCCTCTTTTCGTAATGGAAAACATCCTTCCACTTTTTGACAGTACCTTCAATTACAGGATTGTCAAAAAGAATGAATGGATGTGGGAAAGCAGCAAGGTGGCATTCTATATTCCATCAAAAAACGAGATAATCATACGCAGTGATGTCTATGACGGAGCACTAGAGTGCAATGCAATGGATGTCATAACTATTGCCCACGAAGTCGTCCACTACCTGCAGCGCATCATAATGGAGTTTCTGCGTGCACTTGACTGTGTTGATTTCAAAACAGAACTATGCAGCGTAAATTCCAAAGCAATGTCTCGCCATGAGATTCAGACAGACATGATTACACGGCTTGTAATGTGTCCTGAACATCTACTGGAGGGAATGACAGAAGAAGAAATTATCAGGCACTACATTTTTAATCCGATGATTCAGGTTATATGCGGCATAATAAAGGAGGCCGGCGAAAATCTGATAGAAAGCTTATATGAACCGAATTTAAATCTTATAGAAGAAAAGGGGGCTTAAAGTGTGCTGTATGAATGTATGACATCTTGCAAAAAAATGACCTGAAACTACGCCAATAGTCTCAGGTACATCAACACACTAGGAAAGATAAATCTATCCCGAACCAATAGATTTATCCTACTTCCTATTTCATTTTTTTGCAAGCGAAAAATTCAAAAAAAAACACAAAATCAGAGAGAGATTTTTCACAACCGGGGTCTGTTGCCCGTAAACAAACAGAAGGATAAATCGCTATGGAAAATATTTCAACATTGGAAAACAGCTCATCAATTTTAAGTGTGACGCTGCATGAAAACAACTTTACAAAAGACGGATCTTATTACGCAACAGTAACACGTAATACGGCTTCATTCAAAAACATTCTTTCTGAGATTGCAGAAGACAATAAGGGTATGGATCCTTACATGCTTCAGTTTGCTGCAATCCTCATGCAGAAGAAAATCCTAAAACTGCTTGAGCAGGGAAAAGCCGTAAACGTGCTTGACCTTGGTACGATGTACATTGCCATGAAGTGCAATGCCAAGGGAAAAAGCGATGTATCAGACAACGGAAACTTCTATATCAAGTTTTCTCCGACACCTCTTGCAGATTCTGCCCTTGCAAAGCTGACTGTAGATAAGATTGTCTATGCTGATGGAAGTCCTGAAATAACAGAAATTACAGATCTTTCAACAGGAACGGAAGGTAAAACTCTTACAGCAGGAAAACCATGCAAAATAAAGGGTGGCCGCCTAAAGATAGGTGGAAATGAAAGCGGAATATGGTTTGCACCTGTCGGTTCTGACGGAAAGATGAATACTGATGAAGCCTCCTGGACTAAGGTAAAAGAAACAGCACTGTTCAGGAACAAACCTTCAGAACTGAACTTTTTTGTTCCCGAAGTTCTTGACATAGAGAGCAGTTACAGAATTGTACTGAGAACCTCGTATCTGGGAAAAGCCAAGAACCGAAAGAACATTGTAGAAGCTATAAGCGAAGCAATTAAAATAAACGCTTAGTATTAAAAATTAGGTAAAATGAGCGCACTGACAGAAATCATGCATAACGGATTCCTGTCAGTGCCATTATTGTCACAACTCCTGTTATTGTATATAATTCCTGCATGAAAGTAGCAATTGTGCATGACTGGCTTACAAACTACGGGGGCGCGGAAACCTTTGTGGAGCTGTGGCTCAGGATGTACCCAGAGGCAGACATCTTTACGCTCGTCTATGACAGGAAAAAAATGAAGGGGCATTTTGAAGG
>JAFVDR010000347.1 GCA_017476165.1 Treponema sp.
AGGCGGGTTTCTGACAATTCGGATATCGTTCTACAATAGGTTCATACCACATGACAAAATCAATGAATTTCTGATACAAAAGCAGTCTTTCTACACTGCTTGCAGGCTTTGTTTTTCCCTCGGGAAAACCAGTATTGCAGTACATCAGAAAAACAGTCGCGGCTTACGCCGCGTCACAGGCGAAGCGCGCCCCAATGCTGGCGTGCACGTACCACGGATAGTTGCTCAAGTGCACGCAGCGCGGGCCGCAATGCAAACCGCCACCCCAGTAGCCACCGCAGATAAACGCCGTCAAGCCAAGGGAGTTCGGCAAGTACGCTTGCCCCTGATTTGCTCCTAAAACATTATACCATCCCCAGCTTGTAGAATCCTGCCGTATGCAGTAATCGTCCTGCCACTCCCAGACATTGCCAGCGCAGTCGCATATATTATATGCTGATACAGCATACGACTTTGTACCATTTATAGAATATTGCCCGTTAGAAATATCTATGCTGCATCCAGTAAAAGTTCTTGCGGTATTACCGGTCTTTGTCCAGCCGTAGTTATCACTGTTATCAAGCCCCTGCGGAGAGCCGAATGCAGCTGAAAGCCATTCTGCGTAGTGCGTCAGTCTTAACCCCTGCATTCGTGCCAGTTCGTTGAAATTGTATTGGTTTAATCCTTCCGTACCGGTGGCCGGTATAGCTCCGTATGCAGATTTTAAAGTTCCGTTGGTGACAGGAAGTCCTTTTACCCCATCCATAAACGTAACCTGTTCTTTTATGGACATTTCGTAAATGCAGACCCACGAGTTGCCAATCCGTGCCATTCCTGGAATATAAACGCGCGGGCGGTTTTTCAGGTCTCCAATGGAATTAGGAAGCACTCCTTTGGTAACATTCTGCTGCCATGTAGTCCCCTGTGTGCCAAACTTGTTGCCATTTGAGTCTATTGGAATCCATCTGCCGTCATCAGATACTTTTCTGACTGTGCCGTAGTGGAAGAAACCTATTTTTCTTGATGTAAGCGAGGAGAATCCTGTCGGATATGTCGCATTCTTTGAAATGCAGAGTTCCGGTTTTATGCCGGAAAAGCAAAGGTAAATATAATAATCAGTGCCGTACTCTAGCTCATCTCCGATGTCCAGAATGTTTTTAGGTGTAAAGGAGAACGTCTCTTTGTTAAGAAATCGCATCCAGTCTTCGCCATTAAAAAAATCAACTCCCGTTCCATCCTGAAACAGGAGGTCATCATCTGCGTAGTCAAAGGGTGTTTTCTTTGAAAGAAAGTACTTCCCGCTGCATTTAACCTCTGTATTCTCAGGAATGATTGAAACCTTTGCATCATCCTGTTCTGCCGCAGGGCGGTTATCTGTGTATACATGCGATGCTGTTGTAATGCTCATGCTACTCATTGTCTGCCTCCTTAATCCATGATTCTATCTCTTTGTCGCTTATTCCAAGCCGCAGCTTGTCACAGTTTGGATTTTCTACAGCCATGTAGTCATCAGGTGTCAAATCCTCTGTGCTTTTTTCCTTGCTGGAATCTTTCAGGACATTCATATATATGTTATCCCTTAGACTCTCCAGCATCCTTACGAGTTTTTTTCTGTCTGCCCTGTCAGACTTGACATACTCGACTGCATTTAAATAATCCTGCTTCGTGTTTAAGACTGATGGAAATCCTATCATTCAAAAACCTCCTTTACTATTATGTTGGTAGACATGTATGTTTGCTGTCCCCATTTATACGTCCCCCACTTTCCAGTATTCCATTTTATAACCGGAGTTCCATCAATTACATTTCCGTCTGCATCCTGATAGCGAATATAGACATGAACACCATCCTCTTCTGCCCATGCTTTCACGGGCAGAAATTCTTTATACTTCCCGTTAAAGCTTGCAAATGCCGCGAAGTGGCGTTCCTCACTGTAAAATACATTAAGCTCGCTCCATGTCAGGATGGTTTCCGCACCGTTGATATTTTTGACAACCCTTGCAACATCTGCCTGAACTTTTGTGAGCTGCTTTATCGCGCGTAAAAAATCGCTGTCAAGAACATTGTCAGGCCTGTTTGTAACCCTGTTGATGTCGCCGAATGCCGCAACAAAGACTGCGTGCATAGCTCCGATGACATCATTATGCCATCTTGCCTTGTATTCCGTGCCGTCAAAGCCTTCGTCCGTGCTTGCGTCTTTTGCACAGCCGCCGGGGTATTCAGGCGTTTTTCCTCCTGTGTATTCACTGTAAGTAGCGTCAATTAAAATCATCTTTTCCTTCCTTTTATATGTATTCGATAAACATGACCGCAGACATGTGCAGCGGTTTGACCTGTAATATTATGTATTCTATGTAAGGCTTCCATGCTTTGGGAACTTGAACTTTTCTGACCAATACAATCTCATGGTAGGCGTTCCTTTCCACGCTTCCGCAGACATAAAAGCATGTCTCCCAGTAATGCCGGTCACTTGGAATATTGTACTCTTCAATCTGGTTTGTTTTTAAGACGGTGGGAGAGAAATATCTGTCTCCAATCCTGCGGCCGTCAACGGCATATCTGCTTCCGTTCCTCATAAATTTATTTCCGTCAATGCACGTATAAGCAACGCTGTTTGTTCGCGGCATACGGACGGGATTGTTTTCAACAATGCGGATATTTGGAACAAAAAAATTAAGGAGCTGTTCAAGATATGGTGCTGTAGCCGTGCCATGTCGGCTTTTCCACAGCATGGACAGAAAATTCCGTCTCTGTGATTCAGATAGTAAAAATGTAAATGGAACGTCAAAAGCTTCCTCCCATTCTGAAAGGCTGCGTGTAGATACGGGGAATAAATCACGGTGACTTTCCTCGGAATCCCTTCGGACTGCCTCCATGAGGCAGCTTAATCCCTCTACGAGTTTTTTTATATTGTTATTGGCAATAAACCTGAAAAGACGGGAGCGCGGAAAAAGAAGCTTTAAGCAGTCAGAAAATCTCATACGGCAGCCCCCTCTATGTACAGGTGTTCGAGTTTTGCAAGCTCACCATATCCAAGCGTATAGCTTACGATTCCGTTGCCGTCCTTGTCCTTTAGCGCTACTGAAAGGTAGTCCGCTCCTGTGCTTGTCGAGTATTCGTTCAGAACCCCGGAT
>JAFVDR010000348.1 GCA_017476165.1 Treponema sp.
AAAATGCTTGAAGATGCATAAAACAATATGTCTCTGGAGTCGATGATCCCTTTACTGCTTGCATCAAAATGCCATTCAAAAGAAAAAACTTTGAAAAGACTGACAATCCAATTCGGCAGGTCAACGGAAACGGCAATCAAATGGGCATTGTTTATGAGCAAAAAGAGTAAAACCGAAAGAGTCAACGCAAGAATGACCGTATTGCAGAGGGCAAAAAGAAAAATGCTTGCGGCAATTCCTGTAAATAGGTAGAAAATTATGCCCAGATATCCGCACACAATGAGGGAAACATCAACATCACCAAATGTATTCACGCACAGGGGAACTGGCAAGGTAAGGATGACAGGAACAAGGCAGACGGAAAGTACGGCACTCCATCTGAGAGCAACAATGGATGCATCACTGAAAGGAAAAGACCATTCACTGTCGAACGAAGGAAGCATGGCCGTCATGGCAGGCATAATCAGCACCAGCACAGATGCCATGGAAGAAAAAAAACGATGCAAATCAGTTGAACCTGCCCCCATGAAAAAGTTCTGTCCAACAAAAAAAGCTATTACAGAATATCCAATAAAAAACAGAACAAGAAAATATGCAAAGGGATTGCACAGAAGACGAAGCAAATAACGCTTATAGAGAAAAATCAGTCTTTTGTGAGCCATAAGAATGCTTCCTCCATAGACTTTTTTCCAGTTGCATCGATGATTTCCCCTGCAGTTCCTTTTGCTACAACAGAGCCTTTATGTACAATATAAAGATAATCGCACACCAACAACGCTTCTTCTATGTGGTGAGTAGAAAGTATTGTTATGCAAGATTTTGAAATGTTTTTTATGGCTTGCCGTACAGAAACCGTTTGAGCAGGATCCAGTCCCTCGGAAAACTCATCAAGGACAAGAACCTTTGGACTAAAGACAAAAGCTTTAGCAAGGCTCGTTCTTTGTTTGAAGCCTTTTGAAAGGGTTACCGTTTTTTTTGCCAGTACTGTTTCCAATTCAAAAAGCCGCACCGTTTTTTTTACAGCATCATCAACTTTATCACAAGGCATGTCGTGAAGCAAGGCTTCTTGATGCAGCAGTTCTTTTACAGAAAGCGTTCTGTCAAGTTCAGGCGTTTCTGGTACATACCCCGTAATTGAACGAATTGCCGTACAATCAGTGTGTCCGCAGACCGAAATGCGCCCAGAAGAAGCATAGTGCATTCCGCATAGAGCTTTCAGGAATGTTGTCTTGCCAGCTCCATTCAGTCCAAGAATACCTGTTACAAGACCTTTTTCTGCTTCAAAATTCATATTGCTGCAGGCTTTCCATTGGTGTTTTTTGGAACCATACCATTTTGAAAATGACTCTACAACAACTTTATTTTCAAAAGAATCCATGATTAATCAGTCTTCATAAGGAATTTCAAATCTCATTCGATCCCTTGTCAATTCCGTTGCAGGATAGACTTCTTTTGCCTGTTGAAGCAATACATCCAATTCGCGATCCGTATACCGAGGACTGTAATGAATCATGGCCATGCGCTTTACCTGTGCATCCCGTGCAATAACGGCAGCCTGCCTTGCAGTCATGTGTTTTTTTTCTTTTGCCTGATCTGCACAGTCATCTGCAAACATTCCTTCACAGATAAGCAAATCAGAACCTTTTACTTCATTTGCTATGGACGGAAGGTACAAAGTATCTGTAACAAAACTGAATTTTCTTCCGCTGCGAGGTTTTCCAACTACCTGTTCAGGCTTAACTTCAATTCCTTCAGCATTTATGACTGACTGACCGCGCTGCAATTTTCCCCACAGAGGGCCTTTTGGAACTTTTAGCTTTTCTGCAGTTTCAGGATTGAATTCACCGGGTCTGTCCAGTTCTTCAAGCGTATATCCGACACAGGTTTTGGTGTGTTCAAGAGGGAAGGCTCGTACATAAAAATCTTCACCTCCGTATACGGTGCAGGGAGCTGTTATTTCCTTTACGATAATGGGATAGTTTATGTACATGTCCAGAACTTTTCTGCTTGTTTCAATGTATTCTGAAATTTTTGGGGGTCCAAAAATGTACAACGGCTCCTTTCGTTCCACTTGAGCAGAAAGCATCAGTATGCCGGGAAGCCCTGTTACATGATCCGCGTGAGTGTGGGAAACAAAAATTGCATTTATTTTTTTCCATCTCAAATTAAGTCTTCTTAAAGATACTTGGGTTCCTTCACCACCATCAAACAGGAACAAATCGCCATCCCTTCTGAGAAGAACAGAAGTAAGGTGTCGGTATGGCAAAGGCATCATGCCACCGCAGCCCAAAACAAAAGCTTCCATATTCATGCCCTTACTTTACACTAAAAAAAGAAATCATTCAACACAGAAAAAACAGACCTATTGTTGCACTGCGTTTTGTCACGAAATCCAGTGCGTTTTGTCACGAAATCCAGTGCGTTTTGTCACGAAATCCAGTGCGTTTTGTCACGAAATCCAGTGCATTTTGTCACGAAATCCAGTGTACACACTCACGAAGGCAACAGCACTTCATTTCTGCCTGTCAATGACGGCACTTGCACATTCTTAAAGCATTTTTATCGATAATTTCCCTATAGATCAATTTGAAGAGGTCATTTTATGGTTTTAATCCCTTTAATCAGGTCTATGATTCAAATGCTACCCCTATGTAATTTGTTATTTTAATTTTGCTCCTGCACCAAATTTTTCCTGTTTCTACCAGTCAAATTTGCACAAGGGGGAAAAAATCTTCTTCAGTGTCTGCTATCAACTCAAGTCTCAGCTTCAACTTTTCTTTCATTTTTCCAGTTGATAAAAAAAACATCAACAGTCTGCTTTTGCTCGTAGAAGAACAATTTTAGGAATTGCACATTGGGAATAGCCTAGTCACTTATAAGCAATGTAATCAATGTGTCTGCCATTTAAAATCTCCGTTCCTACCACAAATGCTTTCCCGTTTTTACAAGGTTATCAATATCTGCATAAGCATTTTCAATTGCTTCTATGTGGTACATTTCATACATGTCATAGATCTTCTGTACAAGTTCCTTTTCTTCCCATGTTTTAAGAACTTCTGCCGTGGGCAACTGTTTATCGTATGCATAGGTTTCAATCAGAAAAATAAAAAAACGCATTTCATCTGTCATATTCATTCACCTCTTATATAGACAGATTTTCTTGGCTCACCTGTTATCTGTTCTACTTCCCACATGTCACAGACAGCATAATCAGGCAGATTCAGCAACCCATTCTCAACATCTTCCATCAAGGCATGAGTTTTTGAAAGTAAAAAACTTCGCATCGCTTCCATTTGTGTAAGATTATACTTATCCATAATAAATGGAATTACCTGCCTGTCGTAATAATCAAGTGCAAAATAAACTGTTTTGTTCATATCTTTTTTACCTCAATGAATTTTAATAGTGCCAAAGCCTTTTCAGTCTTAAAAGTATATTGATCTTTTAATTTTTGTGGCAGCAATCGCTTTATACAAGCTTCTGCATCAAGATATCCATCTAAGTATAAAATGATTGTTGGAAATGTTTGGTCATTTGCTACAGGTCCCTTTATCAAATCAAACTCATTTCCTTCAAGAGCATTCTTCCTGTTGGCAGCAATAAATTCGAGCCATTTTTCATCTGGCTTATCAAAGCATAAAATATTCAGACTTGAAATATCAGAATCGCTTATCTCATAACATGTAACTGATGCTTTCCCCTCCGAGCGAACATGAACCGTCT
>JAFVDR010000021.1 GCA_017476165.1 Treponema sp.
GGACAATAGAATGTGTCAGGTTTCACATAATTTCTTCTGAAGTAAAAGAAATCTGTTGTGCCCAGCAAGAGCCAGTCTGCATGCAGTTGAAATGCCATGGTGCTTTTGTCAAAATTGATTTTGTGTTTGACGGCAACGCCTGGAGCAAGAGAAGAAAAGTTGAAGAAGTTTTGCCAAATAAAGTCATAGTCAAGAATGAAACCTATCGACGTGTCCGTGTTGTCTGACGTATTCAATTCCCGAGCCCACAGCATTCCATTGCTGAAAAGATGTATGTTGTATCCCAGCTTTTTTTCGGCTTCCTTGAAACCTTCGCCCGAAGGTGAACCTACACCTCCGCCGAATTGCAACTCAAACTGGCTGTATGGTGTATTTGAGTCGTGTGTATACGGATCTCCGTATTCAACATTCAATTCTATGCCGAAGAAGCCTGGAAATGTCTCTTCTATTTTGTCATACTGTTTTTCTGGTGTCGTAAAGCCATAAGAAGCATTGACATACGTCCTAAAGGAAAAGTCCTGTATGTTTCCGAATGTACCGACCGGTTTGTGCCCAGTGGTAAAGTCTGTGTATAAGCGCATTGGGTTTAATACGTATCCGAGCGGTTTCCATAGATTGCTTCCTTCTATGGAAAGCCTGTACAGCATTTCACCTATGGCAAATCCGCCCAGTGTTGTGTATATCATGTCATTTTTTGAAGGTGCGTTTGTCTCAAAAAAGTATTCCCATACACCAGAACCAAGAAATGCTATTGCCGTAGAACCAAGTGCATTGAAATTTGCATTTCGAGCACCCATATAGTAGAGGCTTCCTTGATAGGGATGCAGTACGAAGTTTGTCCAGTACCAGTCTGTATCCCAAACCCAGCTGTGTTCATAAAAGTGTGATGCATCATCCCAAGAGACTTTTGCCCATTCTGATTTTGAAACCCACCTGTTCCAAGCCCCTATAACTAGGCTGGGCATTATGATTGAGCTTATCCCTGTGGGATATGATATTTTAAAATCTTCTTCCGAGTCCGTGTTCAGTGTGGGCTCACCAAATGCCATAAAGAATAGGGACAAGGAAAGAAGTGATGCGGTCAGCTTTTTGCTCATAATGCTTCATTATATAAGAGTAAAACACTTTGTACAAGCACAAAGACATTGCATCTGTACGATACGATGCCTATTTTTTTTCACCGTTGACCACATGCAGTTTAGCCCAGTTTTCCTTTATGAAAACGTCATCATGTACTGTGTACCATTCATCATCGCTGATTCGAAAGCCATTGTTTACAGACGTTCTGACGGCATTTGCTTTGCTTAAAGATATGATGCATTCCTTGTTTTTTTCTTCTGTAGAAAGCTCTTTGATGGCATTACCTGTAAAGGGGTTTATTGGATTTTCTATTAAATCTTTCATGGCTAAGGCCGGCGTGTCGGAATGGGTCATGAAGCTTGAGTCTGAATGAAATTCCTGCGTTTCGTTGAAATCTTTTACCATGAGCAAAGGGTTAAACCATTCATAGGATTTTGGCATGTTTGAAGATTCAAATAGAGGAGAGTTTTCTCCTGAGCCGTGATCAGCAACGAAAATGATTCTTGTATTGTCATATACATTGTTTTCTTTGAGGTAATCGAGCCATTCTGCAATCCTGCTCAAGCTTGCAGCAAGTCCATGGTAGCCTCGGTCATCTGACCATGGACTGGTACCGAAATTCGTAATGACTTCCTGAGGCTTGTATTCAGGAGCCTGGCAAAAGCCTGTGTCGTGAGTAGCTTCGTTATCGATGAGAATGAATCTGTTGCCTGTGTTTGAAGGATCCGTAAGTTCGGGGAGAAAATCGAGTACTGAATAGCATTTTAAGAAATCCGTATTACCTATTAGGGTTGATGTTGCATCATCTTCCTGCCACCAGTCTTTATAATGAATGGCAGGTCTGATTATAAGCGGACTTATCTTGAACATGCAGAACCAAAGCATGTTGCGCTTTATGAGAGTACTTTTTATAGGCAGTAATGGATAGTCGTTTTCTGCATACCATATATCATCATATTTGCCCTGGGCGGACGTTGCTGTGATGTTTTCATGGTTTTCAAACATGCCGTATATAGGCGGTGTGTCGTAATTTGGATATGGAGGGTCTATGACATCGCATGTATATCCGTGGGACTCAAAAATAAAGGGCATGAGACTGAGTGACTGGTTGTGTTTTTCAACCATAGGAAGGTCGCGTCTGTGATTCATTGCCCATGGGGTGTATTCATATCCTCCATAGAGACATGGAGCACCTTGTATTGTCCAGCTTGCAAATGAAACTGTATTCGGATAGAACGTGAACCCTGTAAAATGATTTTTAAGATCTGGCAGTTCATTCAGCAAATCTGGCATAAGATAGCCTGCAGCCCTGTCGAGCATGAAGACTATGACATTTTTGCCAGTTTTGCTGAGATGTATGATGGGGTCTATATTTGACAGTTGCACAGTCTTTTTTTGTGTGTTCTTGAATCCTTTATATATTGTTACATAGTTTACAGTAACTGCAAGTACAAGCACCATGAAGGTGATTGTAAGTATTGCTTTTACTGTCGAAAAGAATTTTTTTCTGAGTAAAAGCATGAGGATTGTGGTGATTGCCACTATGGCAATGATGTTTAGCATAAATTCCTGAACGGATGGAAAAAAACTCCTGTGCTCTGAAAAAACAAATTCCGGAGAGATGATTCCATAGTTTCCTTGAAAGACGAAGGCGTCTGTAATTCCTGTAAACAGAACTGCCATAAAGAGGAGCGTCATATAGGACTGTACTTTTTCATTAAATAAAAAATAAATGCACAGTGACCAAAATACGAAGATGCCAAACACTTGAAGTGCAGTATAATGCAGGAAATAAAAGGGTGAACCATAGCCGTCGATGTAAGAGTATTCAGACGGAGACGATGACACGACTTGTGACGGAATCACAAGCCCTATGAACAAAAAGAGACATGCCGAGAGTGTTATAAAAGTGATTGTCCGTATGTTTTTGTTTTCCATAAGGAATGAGGCTGGAACCTTAAGCATGCGGCTTAAGGCTGTCTTGGCAATGGGTAGCAAAGCGATGGCAATAGAACAAACTATGACGGGAATTCGATGTGATACATGATGTTTTGCAAGGTATACATCTACACCAAGCAGAACCAAAATGGTCATGACATAAAAGGCTTTCAGAGGATTTTTGAGTTTGTAAAAGACGTTCTTTATGAGGGAAAACACATTGTTCATTGTCCAATAGAGGACTAATCCAGAAGGAGAGTTGTAAAGAATGACAAGGAATATGAGTGCCATTCCATATATCTGACCTTTTTCCCTTATGCCGAAGCCCTTTGTGTATACCGCTCCCGCCAATATGTTTATGAGCGTCATGGCTATTGGCAATATGTTTATGCCAAATCCGTGTATTGAAAAGAGGTTGTCGGGCAATGACAGGTTTCGTATGAATAAAAAAGATTTGCCTGCAATTTCCGTAGAATTTGAAAGGTACGAATATGCTGCCAGAAAAAAAGGAATCTGTATGAGCAGACCGAAAGAGCTTCTGAGGGCCATCATTGGATGATAGTGGTTTTCCTTGTAAAAAGCGGAGAGAATCATATATTGCTCATCACCCTTGAATGTCTTTTTTATCCTGTCTACGGATGGCTTCATTTTTTTCTGCAAGTTACGTTCTGTCTGTTGCCAGTTTTCTGCAACTGCATACAGTGGCAGGCATAGTATCGTTACACCAATACTGACACCGATGATGGAAATTCCTTCGTTGCCGCAAAGTTCAAAAAAAATTCTATATATAAATTCGATTATCTGATAGAGTGGGTAAATGATTATAAGGTATAAAGAAGTGCTTGCGTTCATATGTTATTTCCATTCTTTTACAGTAGGGGCTTTTAGATAAACATAGTACTGGTTGTCTTTCCCGTATATCGTATGATAAAACGTGTCCTGTATGAGTGGCAGTTCTGTAAGCTGCTTTTTGAATTCGGGCCGAAGATCAAGTTCTCCTAAATCATCTTCTGACAAGACTTCAAATTCCATGTTCCAGTTGGTAAGGAGGTAATGCGTTAATACAGGTGAAGGATTTCCTACATTCATCGCTGGATAATTTATACGCTCCATACGTTCTTTTTCTGCATATCCTACTGTTCCTCCAATGTAAATGGAGTTGTGCTGTGAGGCATCTACAATGTGACTTAAATCTTGAAGAAGTATTGTAAAGCGGAAACGCTCGTAATCCTTTTGTTTTGAAATACGGTTTCCATATACGGTTGTTCCAATTCCCATTCCGTAGAAGAGACATAAAACTGTTATTGCAGAACATTTTTTCATGATGTCTGCATCTGCAAAGCCGTATATGTCATGAAGGGCTATAAGGGCAATGAGAACATCGAATCCCATCATTGTTCTTGTACTTATAAGGGTTTGCTCAAGGACTATGTATGCTCCGAAAGACAAGAGGAACATGGTGCAAAGCACTATGATGGAAAAGAAAAAGCTTGCAAGCCTGCCTTTTTTTGTACGGAATGCAGAAGCAAAAGGAAATAGCAATATCGAGATAATCGTAAATGCTTTTATCCATATATTTCCATAGCTGTGCCGTATGAATGAAAAATACTCTGTAAGATTTTTCTTTACCAAACCAAGCATTCCGCTGCCATGAGCAATTCCAGTACCTCTATGTATTGCATCTCCTGCAAACGTGTTCATGAGGAATGCTCTAAAGTAAAAAAGGGCAATAATATAGCATACTATTGAGATGAGAGAGAAAATGCCGATTTCCTTCCAGGATTTGTTTTCAGCCCACATTCTGTAGGCCGTGTAGATTGCAAGAATTATGTATATGCTGTTTGCAGCCTGATATGATGTACAGACAAGAATCAGTCCTAAAAATGACATACATGCATAGCACATTCTATTTTTGTGAAATAGGAACGGCATTACTGCAAATAATAATGCAAGAGCCATATACGGACAGTCAAATTTATATGCAAAGTTTGAATTGTATAGTTAATTAACTTATAAAAACGAAGAAAAATGTTGTATAATACTCCATATGTACAGAAGCAAAGATTTAAGGGAACAGGCAGTCCGATACAGGAAGGCAGGTCATTCGGCTGTGGAAACCGCGGAGGCGTTCGGAAC
>JAFVDR010000349.1 GCA_017476165.1 Treponema sp.
GGTTCGTATGATTTTTTTGTGGAAGTTGTTCCTGACGAAAGGGTATTGCAACAACTGCATCCCCTGCAGATATCCGTAAAGCCTGAAAAAGTGACTCTTTCTGTGGAAGAGGAAATGATGGGCTATGTAAAAGTTGTTCCAACCCTGTTGGGGCAGCCTGCCCATGGATATGAACAGGTTTCTGTTGCCGTTGACCCGACAACCGTAGAAGTTCATGGTCCAAGAAGCGTCATTGAAAATCTGGAAAGCATACAGACGGAAGCCGTAAACATTGATGGTGTTTCCAAGAATGTAACGGAAGAAAATGTTGCCCTTTCCGATGTCAATAGCTTTGTTGAAGTTTCCGACAAGTCCGTTTCTGTTACCGTTGACATTCAGTCCATATCTGAAAGAAAAACGATTACAGGTCTTGTCGTTGAATATGATTCGTTGGATTCCGACTATTCAATTGTAACGAAAGCTCCTTCTATGGACATAACAATTAGGGGCAAGCTGCTTGACATAGAAAACCTGCGGAGAAATGACTTTTCTGCAAGTGCAAACTGTTCTGCTGTTGATGGCGAAGGTAATTTTCTTGTTCCTATATTTGTATATGCACCCGAAAATGTGCAGGTAGTCTCACAGACACTGGAATCTATTTCCGTTAAGGCAATTCGCAAGAATGTCGATGTGGAAACGGACAGCAGTGAACTTTGATTGGATTTGTGCGGATGATTTATGGAATTGGCTGTGACATTGTAAAAGTTTCTCGGTTTGCCAAATGGGTAGCAAACAGTTCCCTCATTAATCGTTTTTTCAATAAAAATGAAATTCTGACTGCCGATTCTTGCAGCATTCAGAGAAAGTGCGAATATTATGCTGTTCGGTTTGCGGCAAAAGAATCTTTTTCAAAAGCATTAGGAACAGGTTTGAAAGGATTTGAACTTACCGATATATATATTGAAAAAGATGCAGACGGCAAGCCTTCTTTGCGCATAACGGGGAATGCTGCTGTTGAACTTGAAAAGAATTGTGGGAAAGATGCACGTGTTCACGTGTCTTTAAGTCACGAAAAAGAATATGCGGTTGCATACGTAATAATAGAGCGGGGGTAAAATATGGTAAAAAGTCCAAAGGTAGACGAAGGTGAAAAGAAGCCTGCGATAACATATTGGACAAAGGAAAAGGTTACGTGTCCTGTATGCGGAAAACAGTTTGATCAGGAAGTAATGCACAAGGGTGGCGGACGTATGATTGCAGGCAAACTGACGGATGAAC
Organism: Treponema sp.; assembly: GCA_017476165.1. Lineage (GTDB taxonomy): Bacteria > Spirochaetota > Spirochaetia > Treponematales > Treponemataceae > Treponema_D. The sequence goes on from JAFVDR010000349.1 coordinate 1,258, forward strand.
TTCACCGCATTTTTGAGCCTTCAAAGAAATTTGGCAGGGTGTATCCTTTGATTTACGATGTAGGATGCTGTCCATTTTGCAATACGGCATTCTATTGGAAAGATTTTAACGAAATGAAAGATACTGCATCTCTTGACCGTATTAGAGATGACGAAGACAATCGCAAAAAAGCAGTTGAAACAATATTCCCGTATTTCAATACAAAAGGCAATAAGACTCTTTTTGATGGTGCTGCGGCATATTATGCAGCATTGCTGTGCTATGAAAAGGTAGACCTGGCGTATGCTCCATCCTTTAAGCGGGCCATGACATCCCTGCGTCTTGCTTGGCTGTGCAAGGATTTGGATACTGTGTGCCCTGACCATAACTAC
>JAFVDR010000350.1 GCA_017476165.1 Treponema sp.
ACATCCCTTGACGCAACGGAAAGCGTGTATGGGTTAAAAAAATCTGCGGCACAAAGCCTGCACTCATTATTCTTGGAAATGAAGAACACGGCATTAGCCGAGAGGTAAAAAACTGCTGCGACCATCTTGTCATCATTCCGTTTGCACTTATGAGTGCCGGCGCTGAGTTGCCGAAAGTCGATAGTCTGAATGTCGCTCAAGCAAGTGCCGTCATTATGTATGAGCTGTGCCGGCCATGAGGAAATCTGTAATGAACAAGCCATTCCTATTGAAATCAAGCAAGATATTCTGCTTGCTGATTTGCTTTGTTTTTTTCTTTGTTGATGTAACAGTGAATGCAGCCGTCGTTGTTCCTTCAGAAGAAAAATGTGCTGCCAATTCTGTATATTCACCTTTTGCCTTGGAATTTGCACCCGATGCACTGCTTTTGGGTGCAGGAACAGCATTTGCCATTACAGGTCATGTGAGGACACGAAGCAAGTCTTTTGACGAATGGTACGAAAAATCATACGATAAGAATGATATTAATGGATTCGACAGGCTATGGTACAATCCGTACAGTTCCTCGCTCGATACGATAGGAACAATTACTTGTGCCGTAAATCTTGCTGTACTTCCGATTGGCGTTTTTGCATTTGAAAGTGCCATGGGAAATTTTTACAGCAGGGAATGGTTTACCGTAGGTACAATGCTTGTTGAATCGTGGCTGTTTACCTATGGCATCAAGAACATGATAAAAACAACTGTCCAGCGTACTCGTCCATATATGTATACAGATACAGTGGACAAGCATTCTCTCGACAATCACGACTATACGTTTTCATTTCCGAGCGGACATTCTTCTGATGCATTCATGGGAGCTGCGTTCCTAAGCTATGTATTCTGCCAGTATTATCCCGATTCAAAATACAAGATTCCTGTCATTGCAACATCCTATGCATTTGCTTTGGGAACAGGACTTTTGCGCGTTGCCAGCGGAAATCACTTTATGACAGATGTTGCTGGTGGTGCTGTACTTGGAACGGTGATTGGTTTTGGAATTCCTTTCATTCATCACAGGCTGGCACTGAACAAATATGGAAGAAACTCTTTTTCAGTTTCTCCAAATGGCTTCAGTGCCAAATTCTATTTCTAGGGAACCTCTTGTACGTTCCCGAGATGCATTTGTCGTGCTAATTTTCAAACAGTGGAGTTGAAAGGTAGCGATCACCTGTGTCGGGGAAGATGACGACAATCGTTTTCCCTGCATTTACTTCTTTTTTTGCTTCCTGTATGCCTGCCCACAATGCAGCTCCCGAAGAAATGCCCACTAAAACTCCTTCGGTTTTGGCAATATCCTTGCCAGCTGCAAAGGCATCTTCATTCTTAACGGTTGCAATAGAATCGTAAACATTTGTATCCAATACGGATGGAATAAAGTTCGCCCCTATTCCCTGAATTTTGTGAGAGCCAGAGCGTCCTTCTGAAAGAAGCGGACTTGATGCAGGTTCCACGGCAATGACCTTTACTGATGCCTTTTTTTCTTTAAGAAAGCGTCCTGTACCTGTAATAGTTCCGCCACTTCCAATTCCAGCAATGAAAATGTCTACAGAACCATCAGTCTGCTCCCAGATTTCAGGTCCCGTTGTCTTGAAATGTGTTTCAGCGTTTACTGGGTTTTCAAACTGTGAAGGAATAAAACTGTTTGGAAGCTCTTCTGCCAGTTCCTTTGCCTTTGCAACTGCACCTTTCATACCGTCGGAGCCATTTGTAAGCACTATTTCAGCTCCATACGCCTTTAGAAGCTGTCTGCGTTCTACGGACATCGTTTCTGGCATGGTAAGAATGCAGCGCATTCCATGACTTGCAGCAACAGATGCAAGTCCAATTCCCGTATTACCACTGGTTGGTTCTATGATGACACTGTTTGAAGAAATCTTGCCTTCCGCAAGGGCTGTTTCTATCATTGCCTTAGCAATACGATCCTTTATGCTTCCTGCCGGGTTCAGATACTCCAACTTGGCAAGTAATCGAGCTTTAAGGCTGAATTTTTTTTCCGTATTAGTCAGTTCCAGCAATGGTGTGTTGCCAGTTATGTCTGTAATCTTTGTTGCAATCTTTTCTGCCATATATAATCTCCTTCATGTTACGTTTACCTATCAATTTACTATAGTATAAAGGGTATACCTTGTCTAGCACAGAGGTTTTTGACAGCTTCCTTTTGTTATTGAAAAGAATGTATCAGTGGTTTATAATGATGAAATGGCATACAGTGATAATGACATGCGTCATGACAATCATCGTGACAATCGACAAAAAAAATACAGCTCAACCAATGGTTCTGGTCTTGGACTTGCTCTGTGGGTGGCAGCCGCTCTAATTCTCTTCATTCTTTTTGTCGTTAATCAGGGAAAGATAATTGCAAATTTAAAAGCAACAGGCTTTTTTAGCCGTGTTTTTGGAAAAACACCTACATTCATTGAAAATGCAGACGTTCCATATACACCTTCCGAAAAAAATGATGTAGACCCCCTTTCAAGTGGAACATTATCTCTTGCCACCACTCCGTACGCAGCACCGGAGCACACTGACTCCGAGCCCATCCAGCCATTATCACAGGAATCAAATGCAAAAGATTCTGACGGTGCTTCAACTGTTTCTGGTCAGACAATGAGCATCAAACTGTTTTTTATGGCAATAAACAGTGACGGCTCTGTTACCCGTAAAGAAGTTTCGCGCCAAATGAAAAAAACATCCAGTCCTTTGGTTGATTCAATCAACGCTCTGATTGCAGGTCCTTCTGTTGAAGAAGAAGATGACGGCTGCAGGACTCTTGTTTCAAATGGAACGCAACTCATCGGAGCCTCTGTGTCAAACAGCATTGCAACACTTAATTTTAGCAGTGAATTTGAATTCAACCAGTTTGGCATTGAAGGAACTCGCGGACAGCTCCAACAGATTGTATACACGGCTACTGCATTCCCAACGGTGGAAAGCGTTCAGTTTCTAATTGACGGGGAAAAACGGGACTATCTTGGCAGCGAAGGCGTATGGATTGGTACTCCGCTGTCAAGAGATAATTTTTTAAGTTTTTAATGGAACTTCAAGGAACTTCAAAGAAAGCAACATTCTAAAGTCTCACTATGATAGCGGCCATACTTGCTCTGTGAGTTTGAACGCACCATCTCATTCGAAAAACCACAAAAGGCGAGTTTTCGAGGAGTTCCTAAAGCTTTGATGAATGACTTTTTAAAATTTTGTTAAAGTACGATTTGTTTTTCTGATATATGCTTTCAAAAACAGTCATGGTCAGATAGGTGTACGTACCATTTCCCATGTCCTGCAAAATTTTAAAGTCTCGCGTCATATCTCCTGTTTCTGGCTGATAAAACATATTGACAATACTATCTTTTCCGTTCAATGCAGTAACACTCCGCTTTTGCCACAAAGAATAAGAGCCTTCTGTACTTTGGCTGAGTTTTCTCAGCAGCAGCGCATGAAACTGCTCTGGGCAATCCTTGTAAGCATCGGGAACCGTTATGGTGTTCATTGTCAAAAGGGCAGTATCTCCCATGAGCCACAGATTATCCATTGACGGTGTCCATTGCGTATCGAGTTTCACTGTCTGATTTTCAAATTCAGCCGTAAAAGATTTTGCATTCTTTTTCTTGAACTTTCTTACCTTGTCTTTTACTTCGGATCCTGCCCCTTTAAAGTCTGTAAAGCTTCTATCGGCAGAGCTGGTAAGAATGCCAGTAGTAATGACATCGAACATTTTTGTAGAATCCGCACTTGATATGCTCTGAATGTTAAAAATAGGAATCAGTGCATTATAGGTTATCGTTACGAAGCCTCCAAACTGATCGAATGTCTGCTGGCTTTTTACTGCATCGACAGAGACAACATCCTGTTTTTTACGGCGCTCAGTAAATTCGTACAGCAGATCGTGCAAGTAGTTTATGACTTCCGTATCTTCAAAAGACTCCGTAGCTCCGACAATCCTTTCACCAGTCAGTTCAAAATGCTCTTTGTCGGGGTTAATGCTTACGTAAATGGTAACATCACGTTCTGGTGTCTTTGTAGCCTTGTCAGCAGCTGCATAGTAGCGGGCTGCATACGTAGTATCATCGTAATACAAGAATCCTACAATCGAATCTGATTTGAACGTCTTGTCGCTGTAATAGACGTATTCACCCGAAAAATCCGATATGTAGGCCTGAACTCCTGGAATGGAAAACACTGGAAACAGTACGGAAAGCAAAAGAATTAAACAAATCATGCTTCCTTTAAAGATTTTTGAAGTCATTATATGCCCCCTTTATTCGGCACACAGTTTTGCAAGCTCTGCATGCACAATGTCAGCTACGCGTGCAGCTGCTGATTCCAGAGGAACAAGCTCAGCTGCATTGTCAGATGCACGGAGCTTTATTTCCACATTTGGAAGATTTTTATCGCCAACGGTAATGCGTACAGGGAATCCAATAAGATCCATGTCATTGAATTTTACGCCCGGTCGTTCATCCCTGTCATCAAGCAGAACCTGAATGCCAGCTTTTGACAATTGTTCATACAATGTGTCTGAAGCTTCTTTCATTGCATCCTTATATTTGATTGGCACTATTGCAACCTGATATGGCGCAATGCTCATTGGCCACATGATGCCCTTGTCGTCATGAAAGCGCTCAACTATAGAAGCCAGGACACGATCTACACCAATGCCATAGCATCCCATAGTAGGAACAGCAGCTTTTCCATTCTTATCAAGATATGTTACACCCATGCTTTCAGTGTACTTTTTGCCAAGCTTAAAGATGTGTCCAAGCTCATTTCCTTTGCGACTGTAGAAAATGCCACCGCAGTTTGGGCACATATCGCCAGGTTTTACAGTACGAACGTCTGCATTCATCCATGCAGAATAATCCCTTTCCGGCTCTACGTGCTTGATGTGGAATCCTTCTTTGCCACTGCCAGCAATGGCATCGTGCATGTCGTTTACACTCAAATCCTGCAAGATTGGGCACTTTACCGTAACAGGGCCTACAAATCCATGCGGAGCTCCTGCAATAGCCCTTATTTCTTCATCTTCGGCAAGAACTACTTCACTTGCCTTTAAGACACCGGCAAGCTTTGCTTCATTTACTTCAAGATCTGCACGAATCAAAACGCATACGTATGAAACTGGGTAGAATGTGATTGCACCCTCTGTTTTTGTCTTTAAGTCTTTGCAGTATGGTGCACCAGACAAATCGAGTGTACTGTTTATGACTCTATATACCAGTGCCTTTATGAATGTCTTTGGTGTACTGTTAAAGAATTTTTCCATATCTTCGATGGAAAACACGTTTGGAGTTGCAACTTCTTCGATGGCTTTGTCCGTCTTTACTTGTGGCTTTCCGTCATTGTCTACGGCTGCATCCTGTTTGCAAGAAGCCTTTTCTACGTTTGCTGCATACCCACAGTCTGGACAGATAATCAGCGTATCATCGCCAATATCACTTTCTACCATAAATTCTTCGCTTCCCGAACCACCCATTGCTCCAGTATCTGCCTTGACTGGAATGACGGTCAGCCCTGCGCGCTTGAATATGCGCAAATATGCTGCAGCATACGCTTTATAGGACTTGTCCAAAGATTCATCGTCTTCGTTGAGCGTGTAGCCGTCCATCATGTTGAACTCACGTCCGCGCATAACACCGTAGCGAGGTCGAATTTCATCGCGGTATTTTGTGTTTATCTGATAGCAGTTGATAGGAAGCTGCTTGTAGCTAGTAAGCCCTTGCCGCATGATTGCCGTGTAAGCTTCCTCGGCAGTTGGACTCACAACCATGTCCTGCTGCTGGCGGTTCTGAGCCTTGAGCATCTGAGGACCCATGGTATCCCATCTGCCGCTTTCCTTCCAGATGTCTCCGGGAACAACTACTGTAGGCTTAAATTCCATTGCACCGGATGCATCAAGCTCTTCTTTTATGATTTGCTCCAGCTTGCGGTAAGCCTTAAGGCCAAGGGGCATGTATGTATAAAGACCGTTTCCCAGTTTTCTGATTAAGTCAGCCCTCATCATAAGCTGATGACTTGCAATAATTGCTTCTGCAGGAGCCTCCCGCAGTGTTCTAAAAGGAATTTGTGATGTTTTCATAAGCTTGTATTTTAATGAAAAAGGCCTTTCATAGCAATAAGTTACAGATCTGCCATTGAGTCCGTATCACTGAGTTCTCTATGACTGTGCATAATATTTTTCTTGACAATATATTATATAATGTATAATATAAAAATATAAACAGTATTGTATAACAGGAGGTTTCAATGGTTTTTACCGCTGGTTCCGTGCTACTGGATGCAGTTGTCCTCTCAGTAGTAAGCAAGGAAGGTTCTTACGGCTACAAGATTACACAGGACGTAAGAACTGTAATGGATGTGTCGGAAAGTACCCTGTATCCTGTGCTGCGCAGACTGCAGAAAGACGGTTGCCTTGAAACGTATGACATGGAATTTCAGGGACGAAATCGACGTTACTATAAAATTACTTCCAACGGAATGATTGTGTTGGACAAGTACAGGAGTGAATGGGTATCTTTTTATGGTAATGTCAATAAAATTTTAATGGGGGCGTAAGCTTATGACGAGAGATGAGTACCTGTCACAGCTGAAGTATCTGCTTGGCAGTTTATCGGAAGAAGAACGCATGGAAGCCTTGCAGTATTATGTTGACTATTTTGAAGAAGCAGGTGATGATGCAAAGGTGATGGCCGAATTGGGAAGTCCAGAAGAACTTGCCCGTAGTATAAACGAAAAATTTGCAACAGCAGTGATGCATTCAAAAACTCAGCGCAGAACGAAATCCGAGTCTGGTGAAAATGAATCTGCATTTGATGCACTGTATTTTAACTTTCATTCAGATGCCGTAACATCTTTAGAATGCAACCTCTGTGCAGCCGAAATTGTCTTTATTTCTGGCAGCGAGTACTCCGTAGAAACCCGGGGCATAGACAAAAAGGATTTTGACTGCTCTCTCAGTGAGGATGGTACGCTATCAGTAAAAAACATGAAAAAGATAAACTTAGACTTTTTCATGCATGAACGTCGCAGACGCATTGTTCCCCGAATTCTTGTTACGGTGCCAAAAAATGCATCGCTTGAATGCTTTAAGTTAAAACTGGGAGCTGGAAAACTTTCGATGGAAAACGTACTCTTTTCGTGCAATTCGAGCGAACTGGAGATAGGTGCAGGTTCTGTCGAGTGTGGAAAAATCCATTCAGGCAAAACAAAAGTTCGGTGCGGCATGGGGAACGTTGAATTTTCAGGTTCCGTAAAAGGCACTGCCTGTATTGATTGCGGCATGGGAAATGTAAAGCTAAACCTGGAAGGATATCCTTCTGATTACAGCTATGACCTTAAGCTGGGGCTTGGAGAATTCTCTTTTAACGGTGAAAAAAAGAGCGGCGTATGCAAGGTTTTGGCCGATGAAAAAAAAGCAAACCATTTTAACGTCAGTTGCGGCATGGGAAATGTTTCCATATCAATAAAATAAAGGACATATAGAGGAGTTGATTATGACGAAGAGACTTGCAAAATCAAGAAAGCAGAAAATGCTTTTTGGCGTATGCGGTGGCATTGCTGAATATTTTAGCATAGATGTAACGTTGGTGCGCATTATTCTGATTGTGCTTGCTTTTATTTCCGGAACAGGAATTCTCGCTTATCTTATCTGTGCAATCGTAATGCCGTATGCAGATTCCTGTGATGATGTGGATAACTTGAAAAGTGCAAACATTCATGATGACGAAGATGCTCACCACAGAAATAATGCGCATGCATCAAACGGAAAAGCACATTCAGACAGCGAGTTTGACAGCTATTTCAAGAAGCAGTAATGACAACAGCCTGAAATGAAGGAAGACAGTCACTGCCTGTACTGTTTTTTTCGTGCTTGTCATTCAGTAGTGCAACAAACTGATTGAATGCTGGCTGTTCCTGTACTGCCTGTGCGTTTCCAAGCAACAGCAGTACAGGCATCCCTGCAAGGGCACAAAGTGAAGAAATAGTTCCACTTATAAAATCTTCTCCCTTTTCCGTGTCAAAGTTGAACGATTGCTGGAGCATGAGGCTTGCCAGAGGAGAAATGCCTTTTTGCTTTATACATGCAAACAAGGCAGAGGCGAATTTTTTTAGATTTGTTAGAGATGTAACAGGAATATCTGCAAGGTCGGCATACAAAACTGCTGAATGCTCAGAAAGTATGTATTCATAATCTTTTTGCGGCAGATATGTAATATAGTTTGTTTCAGTTGCAGCGAAATTCATTGGTTGCTCGATATTGGTTTGAAAACGGAACTTCCTTCAGTAAGAATATTCCTAAACTTCGACATTGAATTTGAATCATAAACATCTACTGTGCAAAATCTCTTTTTATTTCCCAACCGCATATTCTCAGTTAAATTTAAAAACATTATATATGAAGACAATTACAATGTAAAGCCATATATCAGCCACACCAATTGTAGTAATTCAAATGAAGATACAGATTTGCCCTAATATAAAATCATAGGAAAATAACAAGGCTTTGTGGTATAATAGAAAATATGGCAGTAAAAAAATCACAACTCTACAGTTCACTTTGGGCAAGCTGCGACAAGCTTCGTGGTGGTATGGATGCCTCTCAATATAAAGACTACATTCTCACCCTCTTGTTTATAAAATATGTTTCAGACAAATATAAAGATGACCCTTATGGCGCAATAGCAATTCCATATGGAGCAAGTTTTGAAGATCTTGTCGCATTAAAAGGAAACAAAAACATAGGCGAAGAAATCGACAAATTGATTGCAAAGCTTGCGGAAGCAAACAATCTTACAGGAATCATAAACAACGCTCACTTTAACGATGAATCAAAAATCGGAAAGGGAGATGAAATGGTAGACAAGCTTACAGGCCTTATTGCCATTTTCCAAAAGCCCGAGCTTGATTTTAAAAACAACAAGGCAGAAG
>JAFVDR010000351.1 GCA_017476165.1 Treponema sp.
AACGGAAGATAAAAATCTTCAAAAGAAAGATTTCTGTTGTCTGTTTTATCGTACATACAGTTTTTAATTTTAACGAAAGGAGGCCCGTTTGTAAATTTAATTTTGCTCAGGTGCAAGGTTTTTTGGCATTTTTGCACTTTTCCCTTGCACCTGTGGAACCTTTTTTTGCTCTTATTTTCTTTGTCTGTATGATTTTAGATTCTTTTTCAGTAGATACTAACTATAAAAAGAAGCAAAGCTGAGCCAGTCATCGTCTGCCGGTGCCCACCATGAAAATCCTATGGCAAATCGATTTTTTGTCAATAGTAATGCTTAAAATGACACAAGCCTATATTCGTCGTAAAAGACCGTTTTTCAAATCTTCGAGGGCTTTTGCCTTTATGAGTGCATGGCTTTTTTTGCCTGTGGCAGTGAGAGGAAGGCTTTCTACAACGGCATAGTATCGGGGAACTTTATATTTTGACAGAGTGGGGCTGGCTTTGTAAAAATCTTTTATTGCCTGGATGCTGAAATGCTCGTTCTTTTCTGGAACAATGTAGGCTACCATTGCATGACCGCGCTTGCTGTCCGGTATGCTTGTCACAAGGCAGTCTTTTATGAGCGGGCAGGCACAGGCAGCTTCTTCAATCTGCTCGGGGTACACGTTTTCACCGGCAATAATCATCAGGTTGTCCCTTCTGCCAACAATGGAAATTGTTCCGTCTGTATCCCAGGTACCGATGTCCCCCGTGTAAACCCAGCCCTTGCGAAATTTTTCGCTTTGATAGGTATCGTCATCGTGATATGCATAGGTCGTTTTCCCAGGGCACCTGATGATGATTTCTCCGGTAGTCGCATTGTCCCGTGCAACAAGTTCTTCTGGAGAGGCATGTTCTTTTACAATTCGCACTTCATCGTCTATGCAGCTCGTTCCTGCAGAACCAGCTTTTTGCGGCAGGTCATAGGGGCGCAGGAATGAATTCCAGAATGTTTCGGTTGTTCCGTAACCGTTAAAGATGTTCGGAGTCAGAGCAGCTGCGTATGCAAGGCACTTTTCCTTAGAAAGCGGACTCCCCATGGTAACGATGCCGCGCAGGCAGGAAAGGTCTCTTTTTTGTACCTGTTGGGCATGACAGAGCAAGTCAAGATTTGCGGGAACGCCTGCAAGGAACGTTATGCCGTAGGTCTGCACATAGTCCAGTGTCTTTTGCGGGCTGAATTTTCGCATGACGACAAGACTTGCTCCTGCATAGAACGTTGGACACAGACCTCCGCTATGGCATCCTCCCCGATGGAACCACGGTGTCATGTTCATGGTAATGTCGTTTTTGTTCATTGGGTACTGCATGATGACATCATGGGCAGAAAGCACTTCGTTTATGTCGTTGATGGGCACGGACTTTGCCAGTGATGTTGTGCCACTGGTGCACAGGCGGAGCACTTCATCGTAAATGTGCGGTCGAAAGTCTAGAACAGGATTTTCTGTTGGTTGCTGCTCTGTAAAAGTACTGTAGCTCATGTGATTCCTACTGCAACTAGACTGACTGCTGTTTTGTTTTTCTTGCACGACAATGCATGTCTTGCAGTTCCATGTACATTCTTGCAAGGCTTTTTCCACCGTATCCGTAAATTCTTCATGATATATGAATGCTTCTGGTCTGT
>JAFVDR010000352.1 GCA_017476165.1 Treponema sp.
CAGAGCATAGTCTTTCTGAAGCTGAACGGCATACGCTCCAATGTCAACATCTGTCATGCCAGGATGCTTTTCAACATATTCTGCAATCTTTTCATCAGACATGATGGCGGAGTACGCCTTTTCCTCTTCGTCCGTAAACGTAGGATAGTCTACGGAACGATCAGCAGGAATGCCGATTTTGTCAATATTAACGTCGCTCGGAGAATAATACTTTGCCACCGTAATCTTAAAGCCGTCATTGGCAATCAATGGAGTAGGAATTTGAACGCTGCCTTTTCCATAGGAACGTTCGCCCACAAGGTATGCCCGATGGGTGTCTTTCAGAGCACCAGCAACAATCTCGCTGGCACTGGCAGAAGCGCGGTTGATGAGTACAATCACGGGAATGTTTTCGTCAACGACAGTATTCTTTTCCGAAGCAGTAAACACCTGGTTTTCATAGGCAATGCGGCTCTTTGTTGCAACAATCGTGCCTTCATCAACAAATTTGTCAACCACTGCAACAGCAGCATTCAAAAGCCCGCCACCGTTGTTGCGCAGGTCAATGACAATTGAATTGCAGTTTTCCGCTTCAAAAGAATCCAATGCCTGCTGCACGACCGTGGCAGTATTTGTGGAAAACTCAGAAATCTTAATGTAGCCGGTTGAACGAATCATGCCATATTTTACCGACTGAGTTTCAATGACGGCACGAATGAGCGTCCTGTCAAATTCCATGGATTTTCCGCGGCGAATCGTTACCGTCACCGGTTCTCCCACCGTGCCGCGGAGCCTGTCAAGAACCTCATTCATTGTAAGAGTAGACGTATCTACACCGTCAATCTTTATGATTTTGTCTCCGCCCAGAATGCCAGCCTTTTCCCCCGGAGAGCCGTCTATAGGCTGCGCAACCAAAACGTACGCAGGTTTTTCAGGAGTATTCTCGGAGGGCTTTGTGATGGACAGTCCTACGCCACCGAAAGAGCCTACCGTCTTATCGGACAAATTCCTCCACTCATCTTTGGAAAGATATGCAGAGTGAGGATCTTTCAAACTGTCAAGCATGCCCTTCAATGCCCCCTGATACAATACTTCGGGATCTACTTCTTCTACATAATTTTGCTGTATATAATAGTAGAGAGAATTAATTATCTCCAGATACTGCCTGTTCCGTGAGCTTTTCAAATCGGCAGTTCCCGACGGGGACTGTGCAAAACACTGCGAAACACCAAGAACAAGCACCCAGAAAGCCATAGACAAAGACTTTCTTAGCGAAAATGTTTTTTTATCCATGTCTTGTATAATACGTTGTTTTTTATGTCTATGCAAGAGTTTAAAGAATGTGTTATAATCCTTACCATGCAGATTATACCAGTAGCCAGCGGCAAAGGCGGCGTTGGAAAAAGCCTTTTGAGTGCAAACCTTGCAATCGCACTTGGACAGGCAGGAAAAAAAGTCGTTCTTGCCGATTTAGATTTAGGAGCATCGAACCTTCACCTTGTCATTGGGCAGTCAGCACCAAAAAAAGGCATAGGAACATATCTTACCGGACAGACGCAATTCGAAGACTTAATCATGCCTACCGATTACAAGAACGTTTCGTTCATAGCGGGTGATTCTGAAATTCCGGGACTTACCTCCCTAAGGGCAAGTAAAAAAAATGATTTGATTCACAATTTCTGCAACATTCAGGCCGATTACCTCATTCTCGACCTTGGTGCAGGTACACACCTTACCATTCTGGACATGTTCCTTCTTTCTCCTCAGGGCATCATCGTAACGGCACCAACGGTAACGGCAACACTGAACGGTTACCTTTTCCTAAAGAACATCGTATTCAGAATGATGTACAACACCTACAATCGTGGTTCCGAAGCCTATGAATATCTGGAATCGATCAGAAGGGATTCTTCTTCGCTGCAGCGGCTGTACATTCCCCGCCTGGTAGAAGAACTGAACAAACGGGATCCTGAAAACACAGACCTGTTCATGTCTCGCATGAAGAAATTTCATCCACGCCTTGTACTGAACATGATAGACGACCCGAAAGATGCCGACAGGGCAATCAAAATCAGACATTCCTGCCAGCAGTACTTGGGTCTGGACATTGAACATCTGGGTGTCGTATACAGAGATTCAACGCAGGACAAGGCTCTTGCCTCTCGCCTGCCGGTCATTGTCTACAAGCCGCAGTCCATCATCGGACAGGCACTATACAGAATTGCAGACAAAATCATCCAGTCGGAAACCCTTGCATTCGACGAGGCCTACGATGTAACGCAGTCGGCAGACGAGTCGTTCAACGTTGCAAGCGAAGAAGCAGCCGAAGACTTCAATGCAAAAATGGCATACGTAGAAGAACTGGCCGGTACAGGGGCGCTGTCGGCAGGAGAGCTTTCAGAACTCATCAAGCAGCAGCAGTTTGAAATTACCAGATTAAAAAACGAAAACAACCTGCTCAAGAAAAAAATCGTTATTGCAGCAAAACAGGGATTCAAGATTTAATATGCTTACACCACTATATATTCGCTATCCTGCATGGATTCATCCAGAACTATTGCCGGGAGTTCCCGTTCTGGGACTCATACGCTGGTACGGGCTCATGTACATCTGTGCATTTGCCACTGCATTTTACGTGCTCAAAAAGGAACAGAAAGAAGGCCTTTTGGACTGTCAGAGGGAAAAGGCAACGGAAGACGATATATTCAGCTTTATTGCATGGGGCATCATCTTCCTCATCTTGGGTGCACGGATATTTTCCACCCTCGTATATGATACAAGCGGCGAATACTGGAAAAAGCCCTGGCTCATTTTCTGGCCGTTCGACACCGTGACACATCGTTTTACGGGGCTTGCAGGAATGTCGTACCACGGTGGATTCATCGGAGGCCTCATAGGCATGATTTCATGGTGCAAAATTCACAAAAAGCCGCTTTGGAAATGGGTTGATGCCATGTGTGTCGCAATTCCGCTCGGCTATACGTTCGGAAGGATTGGCAACTTTATGAACGGGGAACTGTACGGCAGAATCACCACCATGCCATGGGGCATGATTTTTCCTCAGGCAGAAAGGGAAAGCTTTTCCGCCAGCCTTCCATGGGTGCAGGAGTTTATGAACGCGTGTGGCCTTACCGTGCAGGAAGGAACAAATCTTGTAAACCTTCCGCGCCATCCAAGCCAGTTGTATGAAGCTTTTTTTGAGGGCATCGTACTATTCCTAATTCTGTTTCCATTGCGGAAGCATAAGCCGTTTGACGGATTTATTGGGGCACTGTACACCATAGGATACGGATTTGTACGTTTTTTCATTGAATATTTCCGCCAGCCCGATGCAGACCTTGGCTACCGCATTTCCAAAGACGGCAGCAAGATCTTGTACAAGAACACTTCGTTCGGGAACATTTCCACTGGCCAGATACTGTGCTTTCTCATGATTGCCGGAGGACTAATCCTTATGGCAATACTGAACTTCAGAAGCAAAACATTGAAAGACAGGCGTTAATCACTCCCAGGACGTTTACCGACTGTCTTTAGCTCCGTCCGGAATCAAGATCTCCAACTCCTTTATTCATCCTTTTCATTCAATGAAATGGCAAGCAGCGGCAGTCATCAATAAGAATGCCGCTATTTGGCTGATGAAATGCCGCACAGTGGATTTTGTGACTGTGCACACTGGATTTTGCAAGCAAATGCACTGGATTTTGCAAGCAAACGCACTGGATTTTGTAAACAAATGCACTGGATTTTGTAAACAAATGCACTGGATTTTGCGAGTATGCGCACTGACCGTAACGATTGTGCGCACAGGCTTTTATGAGTCTGGCAAGGAACCGTGTTTACGATATACATTTACAGCTGTTTTTTTTACATGGAAAAATAAATGCTGAAAAAATGCAGAATACAGCCCATCAATGTAAATATGTGGAATATGCAGTATGTCCACTTATACCGTGCAAGCAGATAGAATCCACAGCCCACTGTATAGGAAACACCACCAGCAAAAAGAGTTGCACGGCTCACATTTGACAAAAAGTCTTCAAGGGGAGCAACTGCGAACAGTATTGTAAACATCCAGCCCAGCAGAAAATAAGTCAAAGTAGCAGGAGAACGCAACTTTCTGCCAAAAACAGAGTAAAGCGAAATGAAGACAACAGCCAATCCCCATATTAAAAAGAAGATAATCCATCCAGCAGAACCGCCTATCTTTGTAAGGACAAAAGGAGTGTATGTGCCTGCAATAAGAATGTATACGGAATCATGCGTAAGAATGGAAAAGACTTTGCGTGCGGTATAGGGCGTAAGTGCATGATACAGGGTTGCCATCATATTCATAAGGAACAAGGAGGCTCCAAAAATGACGTAGCTGCCCATGTAAAGCACGTACTGACTCTGAGGAGCATGAAAATAAGCCTTTATGCACAAAAGAATGATGGCAGCAACGCTCAGGGCTGCTCCTACTCCATGGGTGACAGAACTGAAAACATTTTCTCCAAAGGTATAGTTTCGTGGATGACGCTCAGAATACGCAATGATTGCATTGCGTTTTTGTGCACGATGAGCACGATTCATCTCGCGGGATTTCTGTCGAAATGCTTCCTCTTCTGGATTTTCAGAATTTTGAAGCTTAATTTCCCGTATCTTTTCTTTAGTCTGCTGTTTTATGGTGCGGATTGCAGCCTTTTGCTTTGCTTTTAATGACTTGCGCCTAATTATTCCCGAAATATCTGCCATGATTGCAGTATGACACATTTTGCATTTTTGTAAAATAGGTTTTACACTCTTTTTATGAATTATAAAAAATATCAAATTCTTTGCATTTTTCCCTAAACTAAATTTTTCAGTTGCCGATAACACAAAAAGGTGTATTGAAATTTTATTGTATAATATGGCGGGGGAAAATATGGGGTATAATGCAAGAAACGGATATAACACATACCGTGAAATAGGTGTAAAAACAGCAAGTAGAGGTTCTCTTGTTGTAATGCTCTATGACGGAGCTGTTTCGCATCTTAAGGATGCAATTTCACTTATTACGGATTCTGGAAAAATCGAGCCGAACAATATGGAAAAATATGGACGGCACATCCAGAAAGTCACTGACATAATTGCAGAATTGCAGGCAACATTAAACATGGACGAAGGCGGAGAAATCGCCCAGAACCTGATGTCCCTGTACATTTTCTTTAACAAGCAGCTGTTGGACAATGCAATCCGGCACGACAGGGAAAACCTTTCGAAGGTTCTTTCAATGCTGTCAGATTTGCGTGATTCTTGGGCAGTAGCTGCAAGCAGTCTGGCAAATACAGAAGTCAATGTTTCTTCTCCTGTACCATCGCTCAGCATTACAGGTTAAATTCGCTTTATGCAGAAAGAAATCTCAGAAGAAGAATTAGCCGAAAGAATAGCAATTCTCAAACGATTCAGAGAACTTCTTGAGCAACAAAGGAAAAAATTTCAGGAATACCTGAACATGCTGGAACTTCAAGAAAACAAAATAACCGAAGAAGACACAGCATCCATTGTTGCTCACAGTAATCTTGAAGAACAGATCGTTTCTGGCATCAATTCTCTGCAAAAAGTCATTGTTCCCATGCAACAGCTCTATGAATCCGTCAATGCAAGGACTGGAGATGCCTATAAAACGGCAGATTCAGAACCAATCGTCAAATTGCAGGGAGAACTTTCCAATTTGCGGACACAAGTACTTGCCCAGAATGAAAAGAACCAGCAGTTGCTGAAACGGCGCATGGTAGAACTGAGGAAAGAGATTTTGAGCATAAAAAATCCATATAAATCCAATCAGTCCGTGTATGCCGAACAGGCAAAGACAGGCACTTTGGTTCATATAGACGCATAGCTTTACAAAAGCCTGGGAATGCAAGCCTTTCCCAGGCTTTTTTTGAGGTGTCCATAATTCCATAAATGTGCTACAATCTGCATCTATGGAAAACGCTTCAAAAAAAACAGTATACATATTAGACTCTTACGGTCTCATCTATCGTGCCTATTTTGCACTGGTGAATCATCCACTCACAAATGGAAAAGGACAAAACATCAGTGCTGTTGTCATATTCTTTAGAAATTTAAAGGCCTTGCTTTCAAAATACAATCCTCAGTTCCTTGCAGCTGCATTTGATTCGCGAACGCCAACATTCCGCCACGAGATGTATGCAGAATACAAGGCTACCCGTCAAAAAACACCAGAAGACCTGCATGCACAGGTACCAATCATAGAGAGCATTCTGACGGCAATGAACATTCCAGTATTGCGTGTTGACGGTTTTGAAGCCGACGACATCATTGCAACGGTTGCAGAGAAATGCAAAAAAGAAGGGTTTGACTGCCGCATTTTAAGCGGTGACAAAGACTTGCTGCAGCTCGTAACCGAAACATGCAAGGAAATGCAGCCTGACAAGGCAAATGGCGGCTGGGAAACAAACGGCGTTGATGAAGTCATAACAAAGTGGGGCATTCCCCCCGAAAAAATACTGGACTATCTTTCGCTCGTAGGCGACAGTGCCGACAACATACCCGGCATCAAGGGTGTAGGCGACAAAACAGCATTAAAACTGCTTACGGAATATGGAGACTTAGACGGAATCCTTTTTCATGCAGATGAAATCAAGGGTGCAATTGGAAACAAAGTGCGAGACGGTAAAGACAGTGCCGTTTTTTCGCGCAATTTAATTCGCTTGCGAAACGATGTGCCGATAGACATTGCATTCGAACAGTTTTCCACACAGAGTCTTGATTTTAATGCTGCCGGCAAACTGCTCCATGAATGCGGAGCATTCACAGTGGCAAAATCATTCCTGACATCGGAACCAGACACGACTGAAGTCTTGCAGGAACAGGAAAAAACAGTCAGAAAAAATGAAGCTTCATACCGCCCATGTACAGACATCAAAGAACTTAAAAGCTTTATTGACAGCGTGCTGCAATCCCAAGAAAAAAATGTCGCGTTTGATTCGGAAACAGATTCCTTAAACGCTCATTCTGCACATCTTGTAGGATTCAGCTTATGTTGCAAGACAGGCGAAGCTCTGTACGTTCCCGTCATATTGCCAGGTGGAATGTTTTCAGAAAAAACAATAGACAAAAAGGACTGCATCGAGCAGCTGTCACGGCTTTTGGACAATACAGATGTAACGCTCATAATGCACAATGGGAAATTTGATCTTGAAGTGCTGTTTGCAAACGGATACAGGAAAATGCCTGACTGCAAAATAGTGGACACAATGATTGCAGCATGGCTTTTGAATCCGGACGCCCTTGGCAAATCACCGTACGGACTGGAATATTTAGGAGAGACAAAGCTTGGACTTAAAGGCACCGAATTTAATGATATTGTCAAAAAAGGTGAAACATTTGCAGATGTTCCGTTGGAAAAAGCTTTTCCATACGGAGCAGAAGATGCTGATTTTACTTGGCAGCTCTGGCAGATTTTTAAGAAGCAGCTGGCCGAAGAAAAACTGGAAGACCTTTTTTACAACATGGAAATGAACGTTCTTCCAATACTGACGGAAATGGAAATTCAAGGCATCCATTTAGACAAGCAGGCTTTGAACGATTACAGCAAGGAATTGGCGCAAGCCATTGAAAAGCAAAAGCAGATTATATATGAACAGGTGGGGCATACATTCAACATAGCTTCAACGCAACAATTGCAACAAGTTTTGTTTGAAGAGAGAGGATTGATTCCTGGTAAAAAAACAAAACACGGTTACAGCACAGACACAGCTGTTCTTGAAGAGTTGTCAGAGCGGACAACTGACCCTCTTCCAAAAGAGATTCTTGCATACCGCTCTGCAACAAAACTGCAAAGCACCTATGTAGAAACGCTTCCAACTCTTGCAGATAAAACAGGAAGGATTCACACATCATTCTTGCAGACTGGAACGGCCACAGGCAGACTTTCTTCACGTGATCCAAACCTTCAAAACATTCCTGTCAGGGACGATGCAGGAAGAAAGATACGGGCTGCATTTACCGCAGTTCCGGGGACTGTATTGATTTCTGCAGACTATGCACAAATAGAATTGGTTGTGCTCGCCCACTTGAGCAATGACAAAAACCTGTGCAAGGCGTTCAAGGAAGGCATAGACGTACACAAATCTACAGCAGCCCTCATTTACAATGTTGCACCAGATGCAGTTACTCCAGACATGAGGCGTTTTGCGAAGACGGTAAACTTCGGAGTCATGTACGGAATGAGTGCATTCCGCCTTGCAAACGAACTGGGAATTTCAAGGACAGAAGCAAAAAACTTTATAGACCAGTATTTTGATACGTATGCTGACGTAAAGCGCTTCATCAACGAAACAATTGCTTTTGCGCAGGCACACGGCTATTCCCAGACCATAATGGGCAGAAAGAGAATGATTCCTGGCATCAACAGCAAAAACAAGCTGGAACAACAGGGGGCTCAAAGAGTTGCCATCAACACTCCAATACAGGGAAGTGCCGCAGATATTGTAAAAAAAGCTATGATACAAGTGCAGGCAGCCTTAAAGACATCCCATTCACCAGCAAAAATGCTGCTGCAGGTTCATGATGAACTGATTTTTGAATGCCCCGATGAAGAAACAATCAAAGCAAATACGATACAGCTCATCAAAACTGAAATGGAACATGCCGTAGCACTAAATGTTCCTCTCAAAGTAAGCATAGAAAGCGGCATTAACTGGGGAGAATTCCACTGATGCGGCTCTGCGTAACAGGGCCAATGGCCGCAGGGAAAAATGCAGCAAGCGAAATTCTGGAAAGCAAAGGATTTGCAGCAATAGATGCAGACATAGTAGCTCATGCAGCAGTAGACAATGCCCGTGATGATATAGTACAGGCATTTGGAAGCATAGCAAAAGAAAAAAAAATCGAGCTGCTTACTGCCGATGGCACTATAAACCGAAGGGCGTTAGGATCGATAGTCTTTAGCAACAAGACCCTGATTGAAAAGCAGGAATCCATTGTCTACCCAGAAATAAACAGACTGCTCGAACAGTTCATTCAGCAACATGGCAATGCGAATGTCGTCATAAATGCCACCGTACTCTATAAAGTTCCACTGATACACAAAATGGATAGAATTCTCTACATTGACAGTCCTGCCGTACTGCGGTTCCTGAGGGCAAAAAAAAGAGACGGGATGAAGGCTATACACATACTTGCCAGATTTAAAATGCAGCACAATCTTTTTACTAAATACAAAAAAGCAAATGCCGATACTAGAAGAGTATGGAACATCGGCTCTAGGGAACAGCTTGAAAAGAAAATAGATTGCTTTTTGGCTGAGAGTCGATCGAGGGGATAAAATATGGAACAAAAGAAAGCACTGTGGATTTCGTTGTCTGCAGGAATATTTTTACTTACAGTATTTGGAGTAGCTCTTTTCATTTCGTCTCAGAATGCAAAAAACAATGTCAATGCAATATCACTAAAAGGAACTGACAGTTTTTGGATTTCGCCGCCTCCTGCAAAGAAATCCCAATCATACCCGACAATCAATGTAACTGATAATACGACTGATAAGCAGCCGGAGCTTTCTGTTTCTCAAAATTCAAATCCTGTTTCAGGAACCTATATGCCAAATCAGTCAGAATCAAAACAAGAAAAGGAACCGCTCGTTCCCTTGGCACAGCCAACCGAAGGTCAGGCTGCTTCCCCAGCATTGAGCATCAGCAACACAAGTGCAGCAGAAGCTGTTTCGACAACTGCAGTTACTGCTCAAAACGCAACAGCAGAAAAAGCTATGGAAGAAGCAAAGGCAACAACTGCAAAAGCAACTTCCAATACTGCCCAGAAGACAGCACCGAAAAAGACCGAGACGACAAAAAAGACTGAAACAACATCAGCCCCTAAAGCAGCAACAACAACTTCAAAAACTCCTGCTGCAAAAACTGCAACATCTGCAACAACTCAGTACTGGGTTCAAGTGTCTTCCTACTCTGCAAAGAAAAATGCAGACGAAGCACGTTCGATTCTTGATTCCAGCAACTTGCAGTGCGAAGTTTTTACGTACACAAAAGATGGAACAATGTATTACCGTGTCAGGGTCGGTCCATATTCATCAAAGGCAGAAGCCGATAAGGCAAAGACAAAAGTTGACGGCATTTCACAGTTTAAGAATGCTGGAAGCTATGTTGTTACTGTAAAAAAAGAAAACTAAGGCTCTCGCATGAAAAAAACAAATGCAATGCGTATTCTTGACAGTGCAAAAATTCCTTATGAAACAAAAGAATACGCTGATGATGGAGAACACGAACTTGAACGGGGTGCTGCAGAAGAATTAGCAAAGAAACTTGGCATTCCTGTTGAATGTGTCTACAAAACAATTGTAATGCGGACAGACACAAAGGAGATTCTTGTATTCTGTCAGAGTGCCATCCATGAAATCAATCTAAAAAAAGCACGAATTGCAGCAGGTGCAAACAACGTTTCTCCTGTAAAACCGAATGAATTGCTTACCCTTACAGGATATGTGCGTGGAGGGTGCTCTCCCATCGGCATGAAACGAAAATACAGAACATTCATTGATGGTTCCATCATGCAACATGAAAAGGTTTATATCAGTGCAGGAGTTCGAGGAGAACAAATCATCATCGCTCCCGCAGATTTAGTGGCGGTCACTGAAGCAACCGTCACTGATCTAATTCTTTAAATTCATTCAACTGCATAGATTGCAGAAAAATCCGTAACATAGAGCGGATAATCTTTATTTCCTGCAAACGCCTTTGTATATACGGTAAGTGTTGCAATATCTTCAATATAAACACTTGCAGCTTCTTCACTCAAGATTCTTTGAGCTTCCTTAAAATATGTAATCTTTTCTTCTTCATTAACAGTATTTACAGCCCTTGCGTACATGTCATCATAGGCAGAAGACTTAAAGTTTACAAAATTGTTTGATGCAGAAGAACAATATCGTGAAAGAAATGCAGTTGGATATGCAAGAGAACCATCCACAGATATGATTGTAGACTCATACTGTCTGTTCGTATAGACATTCTGCAACCACGAAGCCCAGTCAATCTGCTTTATGGAAGCCTTGATGCCAGCCTTGGCCAACTGGTTGACAATGACTTCTGCAGTACGGACATGTACCGTATATGAAGAAGGTACTGTAATTGTAAAACTGAAGCCATCTTTATAACCAGCTTCTGCCAGCAAATCACGGGCTTTTTTTACATTCACATCATACGAGTCATCGACAGATTTATTGTAGTACTTGGCAAGGGCAGGAATCAAAGGACTCCCTGTTTTTACTCCGTATCCGTAGTTTACCGTCTTGATGATTTCATCTGCATCCACAAGATAGCACAAGGCTTTGCGAATCCGAACATCATTAAACGGTGCAACTGCATTATTCAAGGCAAGCAACTGCACGGAATTTGAGTTTCGCTGATATTTTGTAACATCTGCTTTTCCCAACTGTTCAACAGTGTCAGCATTTGCACTGAACCCATCTATGCTACCTGCCTTGAAATTCAAAATCATGCTTGCCTGACTGTCAAGGAATTTCAGAGTTATCTTTTTAAGATTCGCTTTTTGTCCCCAATAGTGTTCATTTCTTTCAAGGGTAATATGATCCTGTTCTACATATTCAGCCAACTTGTACGGACCTGTACCAACAGGAGCAAGAGCAAGATTCTTTGCATTTACCTCAACAATAGGGGTTGTCAGATATGCTGTAAAACCTGTATCCGCATCATACAGTTCTATAACAAGAGAGCCGTCTTCACTCATGTAAAAATCACTTATCTTGTTGTAGCCCGACAGAGATGCTTCCTTTGCCTTTTCGATAGAATACATGACATCTTCTGATGTCACCTTTTTGCCATCATGAAACTGAACATCTTTGCGCAAAACAAACGTATAGGTTTTTGCATCATCAGAAACAGAGTATGACTCTGCAATGGCGGGAGCAAAGCCACCGTCAGTCGTTACGTTTACAAGTCCATCAAACAAATTGAAATTTACAGATCGCGCATCTGCCGTCATGACCGAAAAAGGATCAAAATTGTTCAATTCCGTTGCAAAACCAAAAACAAGACTATCTTTTTTTGATGTGTTCGAAGCAGTCGGTACTGATGTTTTTTTTCCACATCCCAAAAATGACAATGAAATACATAAAATCGTTAATTGTAAGAAAATTTTTTTTAAAAGCTGCATGGCATGCTCCCTTTATTTTTTTGCAACATTATAGAGATTATGACTAGAAGTGTCAATTTAGGACATTCCGAATTTAGCAGATGCGATAAGTTTCTTTGTATACGGATGCATGGGATTGTAATATATTTCATCTGCAGTGCCAGTCTCAACAATCGTTCCATTATGAATAACAGCGACTCTATCGCATAGATAGTGCACGACATCAAGATTGTGGGAAATAAAAAGCATTGAAAAATCCATTTTCTCGTGCAGTTCCACGAACAGATTCAAAATTTGAGATCCAACAGAGACATCAAGGGCAGATATTGCTTCATCTGCAATAAGGAACTGAGGATTCAGTATGAGGGAAGCTCCAATGCAAACACGTTGTCGCTGTCCACCACTTAATTCAGAGGGAAAGCGATTCATATAAGAGGCATCAAGTCCTACTGTTTCCAGCATTGCAACAGCTCTTTCATACCGTTCTTTTTTAGTCCCAATTCTCTGAATGCATAAAGGCTCCTGCAACGTTTGTCCAACAGTCCGACGGACATCAAGAGAACTGAGCGGATCCTGAAACACAGCCTGAATTTGCCTTGCAATGGTTTTTCTGTCTTTTATGAGGTCAGGCTTTATTTCCTGACCATCAAAACACATTCTGCCCGAGAAAGGAACAATTCCAAGAATTGCCTTTGCCAATGTCGATTTTCCGCATCCACTTTCCCCTACAAGTCCGAAAAACTCATTTTTGAGGATATGAAGTTCAACATCATGCAGCACAGTACGCTTTTTTCTGTGCCTAAAAATGCCTAACCCATGATTTTCATATCCACAAGCTATGTTGTGCAAGGAAAGAATTTCATCTGGTGCAGTCATAATCACAGTTCCCCCTTACATGAAAAATGACACCATGCACAATGGTCTTGCGAAATGACTTTTTTTTCTGGAATCTGGATATAGCACTGCTGCTCAGCCTTATTACAGCGAGGTGCAAATGCACATGCCATTTTTGATTCAGTAACAGAAGGTACTTTGCCCTGAATACACTCAAGTCTTGTACCTTTTTTTTCAGCAGAAGGGATGGAATTCAATAGCCCTTTTGTATATTCATGACAAGGATTAGTAAATACATCACGGACGCTCCCCTGCTCCACGAAAGAACCTGCATACATGACGGCCATTCTATTGCACAAGCTGCTTACAACTTTTAAATCATGAGAAATAAACAGAATTGCCGTTCCATAAGAAGCGTTTATCTTGCGCATCAATCCAAGCACCTGATTTTGAGTTGTCATGTCCAGTGCAGTCGTTGGCTCATCTGCAATCAAAAGTTTCGGTCTACATATTACAGCAGATGCAATCATCACCCTCTGCCTCATGCCACCAGAAAGCTCATGAGGATACATTTCCATTACTTGTTCTACATTACGAATTCCAACTTCCAAAAGACATTGCTTAACTCGTTCATGACGCTGCATTTTTGACATGTTCGTATGAAGACGCAACGATTCTTCAACTTGTTTATGAATTGAAACGAGAGGATTAAGGGCGGTCATCGGTTCTTGAAAGATTACGGAAATATCCTTGCCATATATACTTCTTTTTTCCCTTGCTGGAAGATTATGAACAGGAACACCATCAAACAGGACTGAGGACTCCGATTGAAAAATCCCATCTGACAAAAGTTCAGGAACAGAAAGCGCAGTCAACGTTTTTCCACAACCACTTTCCCCTACAATGCCAAATATTTCACCTTTCAATACTGAAAAACTGACATTGCGCACGGCAGGAAATTTTCTATCACCCACAGTAACGTACACCGATAATTTTTTTACATCAAGAATGCTATTTTCCATAGGATTTTTCGAGTCCTTCACCAAGACAATTGAAACCAATTATTGTCAAAACAATCATCAACCCAGTACACACAGCATACCACGGTGCCGTAAATATAGAATTCTGTGCCTCATTCATCATCCACCCCCAACTCGGAACAGGAGGCTGAATGCCAAGTCCCAGATAACTCATGCTGGACTCTGCAAGGATGGCATTTGAAATACCGACTATTATAGAAGGAAACATGAGTGGGAATACGTTTGGATAAATGTGTACAGCAATCAGTCGTAAATGAGAAGCTCCGTACACTCGATAATTCTGAACAAATTCAGACTTTTTACATTGTAATGTTCCCACCCTCACAATCCTTACATAACTTGGAACAAACATAACGCAAAGGGCAATCACAATCGTATACTGCCCATAATTCATAACAGTTACAATCACAAGCGCCATTAAAATTCCAGGAAAAGAGGAAAACACATCGGCAAAGCGCATTATTATTTCATCAGCAGCCCCTCCAACATACCCTGACACAAGACCAATAACACTACCGACAACTGTACTAACTGCAACGGTTGCAAGGGCGACAATCAAAGTAAAACGAGCGCCCACCATAAGCCGACTAAAGATATCACGTCCAAATGCATCTGTTCCAGCAATATGAAGTCTACTTGGAGGCAAATTCCGTGCAAGATCATCCATGGCAGAAATAGAATATGGCGTATAAAAAAAACTTACAAAAGCCAGAAAGAATACAATAAAAATCAAAGTACTGCCAACAAGGAAATTAAAGGAAATGTTTTTCATGGTGCACATTAGTATTTCAATCTGATTCTTGGATCAATCAGCTGAATAAAAACATCAACTAAAAAATTCACAAGAACGATAGTAGAAGCAATATACAGGACAATAGTCTGTGTAAGGGGAAAATCCCGTGAAGTTACAGAAGAAATCAATAGGCGTCCTGTACCCGATATGGAAAAAACCTGCTCAACAATGATAGAGCCAGAAAAAATGCTGCCAGTTATCATTCCTATCAACGGAATGACTGATACCGTGGAATTCTTTAATACATGGCACATCAATATCCGACTTTCTGAGTTTCCCCGGCTTCGAGCTGTTCTAACATAGGGTTTTGAATATTCTTCTATGATGGAAGAACTTACATATTTTACAACCACGGCAACCTGAGGCAGAGCAATGGCAAAAGCCGGGAACAGCAGCTGCAAACCTTTATAGTGTCCCGGAACAAACAGGTGAAAAGTCAAGCCGAATATCCATATAATCAAAACACTTAAAAAAAAACCAGGAATGGATATGCCTATCAAGGAAAGGAATATGGTAGCTTGATGAATGAATCCAGTTTTTTTGTAGCCCGACAAAATGCCAAGGGGAAATCCCAGCAGCATTACAAGGCAAAAAGAAACCATCCCTAACGAAAACGTTACAGAAAGTCGTCCCTGTATTAACTCGGACACAGCTTTCTGATACTTTAGGGACATGCCAAAATTTCCATGAAATGCACCTTGGATCCATGTTGCATACTGCACCAACAAAGGCTTGTCAGTTCCAAGTTCAGCACGCAACAAATCCAATTTTTCAGGAGAAGCCTCTATTCCTAAAATGAGCATAGCAGGATCCCCAGGAATAATGTGAAACGCACAGAAGACAGCAAGAGAAACAAGAAAAAGCGTTATGCATAAAACAGCAGTCTTTTTTATGATGTATACCACAGCAAAAATCCCTATGCCCCATTACTTTGACTGCATGACATACACTCCGTCCCATACAGAAGGAAGCCCCTGTGTAATAAACTGCCTGCAGCGATCCATAAAGACCTTTGAAGACTCATCCTTGGGATAGCATTTGTATGCCTGTTCAAAATAGTTATAAGCCTTGCGCAAATCTTCCAGATCTTTTTTTTCATTCGGGGTGTCCCTTCCATTCAAATACAAGTTGATTCCGGCATTGAAGATTTCCGCAGCCTCAATTTGCTCTGGAGGCAATTCACTTTTCAAACCGAGAATATTGTACAGCTGAACAGGCTTTTTTACGTTGATAACCTGTACACAGTCAAAGTTTCGTACCACAAGAAGTCCTGATTTTTCACCACTGTCAGCAGCTTTCCAGGTACTTTCGGAACACATGATCCATGAACCATATACTTTGTTTGTACCTTCCAGACGGGAAGCAAGGTTTACGTTGTTGCCCATAATGGTATAGTTCAGTTTCTTTTCGGTTCCCATGTTTCCAACAACCATATCTCCCGTATTGAGTCCTACACGAGACTCAAGTCTCATGGGAATATCATGGTCGGTGTCAAAATGTTTGGCATTATATTCGTCTTCAACCTGCTTCATGCGAATGCCTGCCACGCAGGCATTAAATGCATTGTAAGGGTCGTCAATAGGCGCACCAAAAAACGAAACGATTTCGTCACCAACGTATTTGTCGATTGTTCCTTTGTTTTCCATAATGGCATCACTCAGTTTTCCCAAGTATTCATTCAAAATGGCAACAAGGCGGACAGCTCCATTTTTTTCACCTTCCTCGTTGTTTATCATTTCTGTAAAACCAGAAAATTTTCGTACATCACTAAACAAGGCTGTAATGTTCTTGTTTTCACCACCCAAGCTAAGTCGAGAAGGATCTTTCATAATCTGGCTGACAACTTCAGGTGCAACATACGCATCAAAACCTCGGCGAAGTGTACTACGGTCTTTTTCTACGGCAATAAAGTTTATGACAAGATTAGCAACATACGCAAAAACAACGAATACGATGGTACTAAACATCGGAATATAGATGTAAAACAGTATCATCAAGAGAACGGGAATGGCAACGGGAATGACAAGATAGCAAAGAGCCAGCATGTTTCGCCTTCCATTCGGAAGCTTTTTTGTCAAAATGACAGAAACAAATGCAAGCACAAATGCAAACACAAGAT
Organism: Treponema sp.; assembly: GCA_017476165.1. GTDB lineage: Bacteria > Spirochaetota > Spirochaetia > Treponematales > Treponemataceae > Treponema_D. Next base: position 16,913 of record JAFVDR010000352.1, read on the forward strand.
CCAGCCACAAAGGCAATGGTCGAATAAAGTCCTGCTGCAAAATAGTGTTCACGACATTTGCATGAGTTCCAAGGTTTGGGTAACGCCGCTCAAAAGGAGTTACACCCAAATCTGTACTGGCCGTTGCCGTGTTTCCCAAAATACAGAAAGAACCTTCAAGCTTTTTTTTCAACATGCCATAATAATCCGTAAACAGAGTGTAATCTGAAGACAATCCATCAAAGAAGCTGGCTATTTCATCTTGAATTTCACCATCATCATGCAACGCAAATCTCTGCAGCAACGGCTCCTTAAAAGAAGCTTCAACGTATGACTTCAAATCTGAATAAAACGTATTCCTCATTGAAAAATATGCATCATACGCAGCGGCAGAAAGAGTTCCATCTGACACAGAATCCATAATTACATCCTGCATGTGGGCAGGCACATTGCGGAATACATCATAAGAAAGAACTGCTTTTATGGCCGTACCATACTCATCATATCCATTGCACACGGCCAGCATTGCTGCAAGAGAAGCCTTTATCTGCTCGTATTCAGAAAGCAACTCCACCGCATACTGATAGTACGGCAAATCGTAGCCCTCTTCATCTACCATCCGGTATTTCGTTATGTTTGAAAGATTTCTTGCAATCCGTTCTTCGGCTCTGTCAAGTTCATAAATATATGCAAATGAAACATGATCCCTAAAACTGTTGATATAATTCTTTTTTAGCCAGTTGACATACATGCACCCATTTGAATCAAGAGGAATCCGAATGTCAATGCGCTTTATCTTATTCGGAAGCTGGGCATTCCTTAAAACAAGGCAATTCTTTTCACGCTCTACTTCATGGACATCAAGATATGCGAGAAGTGGTGCAAAAGAAAGCTGAGGGGCATACAGTTTTTCGTCCATCTTCTGAGCTGTATAGGCACCATTGTCAAGCACCCACAGAAATTTTCTGTCGGGGGTAGGATGAGAAAGCAGTTCTACACGCCTTCGGGTTCCGTCTTTATCTACAATAACATTTGTTACGCCAATACCAGATGAAACTTTTAAGAAGTCCAGACGTACAGGATAAAATCCCCGATAAGAATCCTGTTCTCTTTGAGAAAGAGCATTTCCCTTTTCAATGAAACCACCGTCATCCTTTACATTAGAAAGCAAAAAACGTTTCGCCGCATAGTCACGGGACTTCATAAACTGAACCTGTTCCTCAGAAACAGAAGATACATCATCGAAATCTTCGTAAGAATCAAGCTCATGGGGCATGCCCATATTCACTGTCATCCATGAATTGCCAAAGAACTGCAAAGCTCTTGCAAAATAGTCATCATTATCGCGAGAAAGAGACTCCGTTGAAGTTCTGATTTCATCGATTGAAGGATTGATGTAGTCAGCAACAAGCATTTGGGAAAAGCCCTGCAACTCTTCTGCAGAATAAGAACCAGAAACAGCAGCTTCTGCAAACTGATTTACAACACTTTCTATGTTTACCTTTACAGAATTGACAGTTTCGTCAACTTCTTGTTGGGCATCGGGAACAAGAGCCTTGACAGACTTCTGAAGGTACTCAATATCGAAAACAACGTTATAGGCTCCAAATTCCTTTGCACGCAACAGCATGTCAGCAATTATATCCCTGTTCCAAGGCCATACACCAATGTCGTCCAAAGACAAATCATCGATGTCAATGAGCATTACGTTTTGATTTTCTTCTATTGAATGACCTCTTCCCAGCAAAAAGTCGTAGATACGATAATCTATTTTTGTAAATATGCCAAAATAAGCGCCTAATGAACAC
>JAFVDR010000003.1 GCA_017476165.1 Treponema sp.
AAGCTTTATCTACCTGAGCCTTCCGTTTGCGGGAGTGTACTGCTGGGCAAACGACGTGTATTGCAAGGAAATTCCCACGGACTACAACGACAGCTTTCGGGGAATGTCTCTGAATTTCTGCACGGACGGTGGATGCGAGGTTTCTCTGTTCAACGGAAACTATGTCTATGTACGCAAAGGCATTTTAAGCATAGACACGAGCGCGACAAAGACTGCTCATCACTATCCGTCTTCTCGCTACAAGGGACTTGAAATCATTTTTACACTCGATGGCTTTGGACCTGATTATACACCATGCCCTAGGGAGCTTCTTGCCATAGGCTTTAATCCGCACGCATTCCTAAAGGAACTTGAAGAAAAATCTACGCACGGAAGCTTTCTTGCCATTCCTGGTGAGCTGTGGCAGAGAAAAGCTTCCCGACTGGCAGACCATCTTATTTCACAGGACATTTCTATAGAAGAAATTCGTTTTTACCTTATGGAGCTGTTGTTTCTGCTTGCAAAGGAAAGCTGCCAATTAAAGCCTGCCGGCATAGGCTCGGTTTCAAAGGGGCAGCGTAAAATCGCTGCTGAAGCTGAGCGGATTGCCACACAGGACTTGTCGCAGCGAATCACCGTAGAAGAGCTTGCAAAGCAATTCAAGATAAGTCCTTCATCATTAAAGAAGTATTTCTCGCAGGTATACGGAATGTCTTTTTCAACATACCTTCACAAGCTCAGAATGGAAACTGCGGCAGCCCTTGCCTCTGAGGGAACGCACACCATCGGGGAGATTGCCGAACGGACTGGCTATCAAAGTCAGAGCAAGTTCGGCACTGCTTTTAGGGAATATTTTGGAAAGACTCCTTTGGAATTCAAGCGGCTTCAGACAGTTTCATCCTCATAGACAGCTCGCTCGATTTTGTGTCAAATGGAGCAAAAATAACCGAACGGGCATAGTTCCTGCAAAATAATGGCATTATACTTGTTACCTGTATGCAACTGCATGGAATAATTCAGAAGCCATGCACGAAGCATACGTGGAGGACGTATGAAGAAGCTGACTGATTTGAAGGCAAACCAAAGCGGACAGGTTGTTTCCGTAAACGGCGATACCCGGTTTGTAAGCAGGATTACCTCAATAGGAATAACACCCGGATGCAGGCTTACTGTAATAAAGAATGAAAAACGCCGCCCAATCATTGTTTGGGCGCGGGATACGATGATTGCCCTGAACAGCAAGGAATGCTCAAACATCGAAGTAGAGGCATAAGACGAGGAACGGATATGACGGATAAGAATGAAACAGTAATCGCCCTGCTTGGGCAGCCAAACTCAGGAAAATCAACACTCTTCAATGCCCTTACAGGCTTGCGTCAGCATGTTGGCAACTGGCCGGGAAAGACAGTAGAAAAAAAGGAAGGCCAGTTTGAACATAATGGAACAAGATATCTGGTTGCAGATCTTCCAGGAACATACAGCCTTTCTGCCAATTCAGATGAAGAAATCATTACCCGCGACTACATTGCCTCTGGAAAGGCTGATGTGGTCTGCATCCTTGCGGACAGCTCGCAGCTGGAACGAAGCCTGTACATGCTTGCAGACTATGCGGGAATCACAATTCCGACATTCCTTATTCTCAACATGAGCGATGTTGCCGCAGAACAGGGAAAGGAAATTGATGCTCAGAAAATTGCAGAAAGGCTCGGCATTCCCGTTGTGCTGTTCTCTGCACAGGATACAAAAATGGACGGACAGTTCTACTCGGCTTTGGAGACGGCACTCTCTCGCAGGACAGTCCTGAACACAGCAAATCTGGAAGCCAGATACGAAAAAAATAGTGCCTACTCGCAGGTAAAGCCTCTTATTCGGGAAGGAATCATTCCCGGCTATTCGTCAGTGTGGCTTGCTGCAAAAGTTGTAGAAGGTGACGTCCCCGTTACGGCACGAATCAAGGAGAATCTTGATGCGGAAAGCCGCATCCTGTTTGAGCAAGTTGTCCTTAAGGAAAAGAATGCAGGACAAGGCGTACTTTACACTGGAGAATGCAAGTTTTCATGGATTGATGAAATCCTTTCTGGCTCGACACAGACAAAAAAAACTGTTCCTCGCCTTGGCAGGTTTGACCGGATCATTACCCACAGATTCTGGGGAAAACCTGTCGTTATCCTTACCGTAATACTAGGGCTTATCGCTTCGTTCATTCCGGCCCTTCCATTCATGATTGTCGGAAGCGTGTTTGGAAAACTTTCTGTTCCTGTGTCACATCTACTTGCAGAAGTCGGTTGTCCTGTACTCATAACATCCCTTATATGCGATGTCATTATCCGTTCTGTCGGCTTTATCTGCCAGATGCTCGGCTTTGTCTTTGGCGTAACGCTCGTGTTTGGACTGCTGGAAGAAATCGGTGTCATGGCAAGGATTTCTTATGTCTTTGACAATACCATGTCAAAGCTTGGTCTTCAGGGAAAATCCGTCATGCCGTTTCTGGTGAGCTTTGGATGTACCATGGGTGGTGCTGCAGGAACGCGTGTCATAGACAACTGGGGACAGAAAGTCCTTACGATTGCACTGGCATGGGCTGTCCCCTGTGGAGCTGCATGGTCAATCATTCCCATGCTTTCGGCCGTATTCTTTGGTGCCTGGGCACCCGTCATCATTGTGGCGATTCTTGTCGTCATGCTCCTTCACATGTGGATTACTGCTCGGATCTTTGGCGGAAGCCTTGTAAAGAAAGAAGACCGGTACGGCATGATTATGGAGTTGCCTCCCTATCACAGACCAAAGTGGACTGCATTGTTCCGCTACGTTCTTGGACGTACAAGGGACACATTCCTGCGAGTGCTCAAGGTTGTCCTTTTGGTTGCATTCGTGTTCTGGCTATTGTCGTTTTCTTCAAGCGGACTCATGGAAAATTCTATCATCTACAAGGTGGGAAAGGTAATAGAGCCATTTACAAAGCTGTTTGGAATGAGCTGGCAGCTCTTCATGGCGTTCATTGCTTCCAGTGTAGGAAAAGAAGGTGCACTAGGAGTTTTGGGAACAATCTTTTCTGGTAGCGGAAGCGCAATCGGCATAGGAACAGTCGTGGGAGAGGGCACGGCGGCAAACATCAACGAGCTGTTGATTCAGCACGTAACAAAGCCCGAAGCCCTTGCATTCATTTTTGCAATCACATTCAACATGCCGTGCATCGTGGCACTTGCCGCAACTTATCAGGAGACTCATTCTGCAAAATGGACGGCAGTCATTGCAGTATATTACACAATCATTGCCCTTGTGCTTGCAGGAATTGCATATCATATAGGACTTGCAATTTGGTAGGATAAACCATGGAAGAGCTTCTGAACCTTTTAAAAGATGGTCAGTCAAGGACAGTTGAGATTCTTGCCGCAGAGCTAAAGACTTCTACCGAAGACATCTTGCGCCGACTGGATTTTTTGGAGCGTATGGGAATGATTCGCCGTGTGTTCCTGAATGGGCAGCACGATATGCCGCACAGTGGGGCGCACTCCGTGCAACATGCCGGCACGGAAACCTGTTCTGCCTCTCGGCACTCATGTTCTGGCTGCTCGGGTTGCAGTAAAGGCTGTCTTCTCGAAGGAGGCTTTGCACACATGGGCGAGCTTTGGGAAGTTGTCGTACCAAAATGATAAATGTCAAAATGACAAATGTCAAAATGACAATAGAAGTCTTGCAGGGTGAGCAATAAAAAAACTCCTTCCACTAGGAAGGAGTTTTTTTTATGACCAGCCATGCATTCAGGAACACATCGGATGTAATTCAAGACATGTTCCCTCGTGAATTCATCAAAGATCAGTTCCTTGATGATGTCTTATTTCTTTGACTTCTTTGTTGTCGTTTTGGCTGTAGACTTTGCAGCTGTCTTTTTAGCTGTTGTCTTTGCAGTTGCCTTTTTTGCTGTTTTTTTTTCAGCGGCAGCAGGAGCAGCAGCTTTCTTTGCAGCAGCATTTGCCTTGATTACAGCCTGTGCACCAGCGAGACGTGCTGCTGGTACGCGGAATGGAGAACAAGAAACATAGTTGAGTCCGAGCTTGTAGCACAATTCGATAGAAGCAGGATCTCCACCGTGCTCACCACAGATGCCGAGGTGCAGGTTGTTCTTTACGGAACGACCCTTTTCTTCTGCAAGACCAATCATTACGCCAACACCGTCTTCGTCGAGTGTCTTGAATGGGTCAGAGAAGAGAACCTTCTGATCAAGGTAAGAATCGATGAACTTAGAGTAGTCATCACGGCTAAAGCCGAATGTTGTCTGAGTAAGGTCATTCGTACCGAATGAGAAGAAGTCTGCATATTCTGCAATCTTGTCAGCTGTAGCAGCTGCACGTGGGAATTCAATCATAGAACCAATCTGGAACTTGAGATTTGTTCCCTTCTTTTCGTTTACAGCAGCAATGACAGCTTCTGCCTGTTCGCGAATCTGCTTCAATTCTGCGAATGCTGTTACGTTAGGGATCATGATGCGAACATCGTGCTTGAGTCCCTTCTTTTCTGCTTCTGCTGTTGCAAGAGCAATAGCTTCAACCTGCATTTCGTAGATTTCTGGATATGTGATTGCAAGACGGCATCCGCGGTGTCCGAGCATTGGGTTGTGTTCGTTCAACTCTGCGTACTTTGCTTCAATCTTTGCTACGTCATATCCGAGCTTGTTTGCAAGAGCCTGTGCTTCTTCTTTTGTTGCTGCCTGGATGAACTCGTTGAGAGGTGGGTCAAGCAGACGGATTGTTACAGGGCGTCCTTCCATTGTCTTGATGATGCCAAAGAAGTCATCCTTCTGGAGAGGAAGAATCTTTTTAAGGTTTTCCTTGCGCTCTTCTGTGTTTTCAGAAAGAATCATCTTCTGGAAAGAAGAAAGCTTTGGTTCTTCAAAGAACATGTGTTCTGTACGGCAGAGACCGATACCTGCAGCACCAAAGCGGAATGCCTGAGGAGCTTCGTTCTGTTCTGCATTTGCAAGAACTTCGAAACCGTTTACCTTTTTGCCGGAAGCTGTTACGCGCTTAGAAGAAGCACGAACTTCGTCTGCCCAGCCAAGGAATGTTTCGAGGTCACCGGAAACAGAAGCTGGAGTTACAGGGAGTTCCTCACCGTATACTCTACCTGTTGAACCGTCGATGGAAATGACATCTCCCTTAACGAACTTCTTTCCGCCGATTGTTACTTCGTCTTTTCCTGTGAATACAACTGCTGCACAACCACAAACACAAGGAGTACCCATACCGCGGGCAACAACAGCTGCGTGTGATGTACGTCCACCAGTAGAAGTAAGGATTCCTTCTGCAACATACATTCCTTCGATGTCATCTGGAGATGTTTCCTTGCGAACGAGCATTACCTTCTTGCCGGCCTTGCTCCATTCAACAGCTTCTTCTGCAGTGAATACAATCTGACCACAACCTGCTCCAGGAGAAGCGTTCAAAGCTTCTGCGATTGGAGTTGCAGCCTTGAGTGCCTTTGCATCAAACTGTGGGTGCAAGAGCTGATCGAGCTGATCTGGCTTTACGCGAAGAAGAGCTTCTTCCTTCTTGATGAGTTTTTCTGCAACCATGTCTACAGCCATCTTTACAGCTGCTGGACCTGTACGCTTACCGTTGCGGCACTGGAGCATGTAGAGTTTTCCTTCCTGAACGGTGAACTCCATGTCCTGCATGTCGCGGTAGTGCTTTTCGAGGCGGTTGCGGATCTTTGTGATTTCAGCGAAGATTTTTGGCTGCTGCTTTTCAAGTGCAGAAATATCCATTGGTGTGCGGATACCAGCAACAACGTCTTCACCCTGTGCATTGATGAGGTATTCTGCCATAAAGTGGTTTTCACCAGTTGATGGGTCACGGCTGAATGCAACACCTGTTCCAGATGTATCGCCCATGTTGCCGAATACCATAGCCATAACTGTTACGGCTGTTCCCTTGATTACCCGTTCGTCAATGTTGTTGAGCTTGCGGTATGTAATGGCACGTGGATTCATCCATGAACCGAATACTGCACCGATGGCACCCCACATCTGCTTCTGTGGATCCTGTGGGAAATCTTCACCCTTTTCCTTTTTGTACATTACCTTGTACTTTGAAACGATTTCCTGAAGTTCTTCAGCTGTGAGCTCTGTGTCTTCCTTGATTCCGCGGTGTGACTTTACTTCTGCAATGATTTCTTCAAACTTATCATGATCAACACCCATAGCAACGTTACCGTACATCTGAATGAAGCGGCGGTAAGCATCCCATGCGAAACGAGGGTTGTTTGTCTTGTTTGCAAGACCAAGAACTGATTTGTCGTTAAGACCAAGGTTGAGGATTGTATCCATCATTCCAGGCATAGATTCGGCAGCACCAGAGCGAACTGAAACAAGGAGAGGATCCTTTTCATCGCCGAGTTTTTTACCCATTGACTTTTCAAGCTTTGAAAGGTACTTTGCTACTTCTGTATCAAGACCTGCAGGATATTTCTTGCCGAGCTTGTAGTATTCCTGACAAACGTCGATAGAAATAGTAAATCCTGAAGGAACAGGTAAACTCAAAGGTTTCTTTGCCATCTGTGCAAGGTTGGCTCCTTTTCCGCCGAGTAATGGACGCATTGTTTCATCGCCTTCTGCGTCGCCATCACCAAAATAATAAACATATTTGGTCTTAGCCATTAATGTCCTCCATATATATATGTAAAAATCAGTATATCTTTAAAATGTTTTGCCGTCAACGGAAAGTGCTTCAACTTTGCAAAAAACTGCATGAATAAAAGGTTTTTGCAGTGTGCAAGGAGGGGGGCGAGCATCCTATAGTTCTATTGTTTTGCAGGCATATTGAAATCTATGCCTGTAATTACAGAATTGAAATCATTTTCGGTAAGGCTTTCAAAATAATCTGTTTTGAATCCTGTATCCAAGACATACATAAAATCATCGAAATGATAGATGACAGGTTCTCCGTGATTTTCAAGGATATTGTTTCGTATGCTATTTGTTTTATTGATGAGGCAGACATATTGATAGTCCTTGTCGATTTTCTGGGTATTGCCGTTCGGATGTGCTTTTTGCAAGTGCTGCCCACTTGTAATGGCAATGAGGTTTTCAAGATATTCTGCAATTTCCTTGAATTGGTTTTTGGGGAAAATATGGTGCATGTGTGTTGCCACTTCTCCAATGGAATATCTGTCCGTTATTTCAGACTTTCCCTCGTTATATGTATCATTGAATTTTTTAAGGTAACGCATAGCCTTGTTTACCCTGTAATCATACGAATTTGACATGTTGCGTATCGGATTAAAATCTCCTCGGGCAATATTTTTTTCTTTTCCTGAATTTATGTCGCGCCAATTTGCTTTGTTGTACATGAGCATGTCAAATGTAATATTTGTTTTTGACATGTTTCCTCGATAAGTACCTTTTTTGTGGTATTTGCAGGCAAGGGGATTTAGAACTTTAGCAAAAATGCGACCAGCTTCTACAGTCGTATTTATGGGGGTATACAGTTTACAAAATTCTGTATACTTATCTTTTAGTAATCTGAAGTTATCCTTTGTCTGTTCGTCAAAGAAAGATGCAAAATAATCCCAAAGTCCACTGTCGTTCAGAGTTTTTTCAATGTAGAGACATAGAAACTCAAAAGAATTCCGTTCTCGCATAGCGATAAAATCAAGGATGTCTTTCCGTTCCACGGAAAATTGGATTGTATTGTTCACTGTTCCATTTTCTTTTAGTACACCAGCGGCTGCAAGCATTTTCATAGGTTGCCGAAAGAATTTGTTGTATTCGTCTATGGTTGTATTTCTTGTTGGGTCAGGTTTAACAAATATATAATGAACGCTTTCCATTGAATATGGTGCATGCCAAACATCAGGTGATTGAAAAAATGTGACGTTGTTTGTGTCTAGATAATTTGTTATGCAGTCTGCAACAAAGCAGACCTCATCCAATGCACACTTCTGATCTATCCAACGTCCGTTATGACTCTTTCGAATATCATATTCATGATTGTTTATAAACTGAGAGAGGAGGTTTACAGTCATACTTTTAGTACTCCATAGAAGTATACGCTTGATTTATCAACGTTTATTGATTGTGTGGAAAGGTTTCGTGCTATTGAATAAAAAAGTCTATATTCGGGGCTTGAAAAATATTTTTTTTGTTCTAAAGAAAGACGGAATCCTTTTCGCCTAGGAATAAGAATGGCAACAGAGCCATCGACAATGGTATTCGGAAGGTTTTCGATAACACGAGGATTGTAAGTCATGTTAGGAGTTAAATAAATCCTTGTATCATTAACATACTGATATACAGATAGACTTTTTGCTTTTTCTCTATTGATGTAAACATCATAATCATCAATATGTGATACGCCATTACCGTCATCATCTATGTTACGAGCTTTCAAAACCCACAGGGAATCTTTTGTTTCTTTTGAATCCGTTATTTTTTTTGTTATTTGTCTGTCTCGAAATACATCAAATATATTAAATTCTAGTTTGTCTGCAACCTTATCAAAGTTTTCGTCTCTGTAAATAACAAAATAAGGAAGAGATTCATCGGTAATGTAATGCTGTTTTTGCTCAAGGAATCTGTTGTATTTCAAATTGTAGATATGAGTGATTGAAGGTTTCTGTTTTGGATAGATGACGATGTTCATTGTTTCGATAGAAACACCTGTGAAGCCGTAGCGTCCAAAATCAACAATGCTGTCTATTTTCATTGTCCTTAAGAATTTCCTTGTTTCCTTAAATTCCTCCGTACTTAAAATCGTTTTGTTCAGAACAAGAGAAACGCAATCACTTATTCTAATGCTTTTTTCCAAGAAATATTCGGAGAGATTTCTTGTTGCCTTGTTGATATTTTCTTCGCCAAATAAAGGGGATTCTGAAAGTTTTTTAGTCAATTTCGAAAAAGGTGGATTTCCAACAACTAAATCAAATCGATAAGGAAATTCACAGGTCAAGAAATCTTGGCACCGAATGTTTATAGTAAAATTTTTAGGGATTGACATTTTGCCAAGCAGAATTTCTAGTAAGGCTATAGAGTTTGAATCTATATCAACTATATCCAAAAAGACATGAAGAACGGCTTCGTATTTTTTGAATAAAAATGGCAAGAAACTTCCTGCACCGACAGATGGTTCTAGGATATGTAGTTCCTCTTTGCTGAAAGCTGGGAGATAATTCATTATCTCGTTTACAATGAATTTGTTTGTATAGAATGCAGCATTTTCCTCTCGCTTCGAATTACAGAGTTCCGTTAGTCTCATGAGCGAAGATATGTCGCAATTCAATGGGTTTTCGTTTATAAACCGCTGCAATTGCTGCGAATCTGAAAGGTGCTTTTCCTCAATGATTTTATTCATTATTGAAGAATCCAATCGTTCCTGCTTGATGTTTTCCTTGATGGCATGGGCAATCTGCTGCATTATTGCAGTTGGTACTGCTTCACCAATGCATTGTCGGATTGTCATTTCATTTTGTTTGTATAATGTATGCTTTTCTTTTTCTGAAAGAGCGTTCAATTCTTCCAGTGACATTGGAATCCAGCGAAATTCTTCTGGAATACTCATCATGAGCATAAGTTCCCTAATGCTGAATACCCTGTCTTGTTCTGGATGAATAGTGTTCTGAGCTGCAAGCTGATCATTTCGCGTATGTACGCACTGTATAAATCTGTCCCACGGCTGGCGAGTGTATTTATCGCGATTTTTTTTTATGTTTTCTACAATCTTTCCGTCTACAACGCGATGCGGACGCTTTTCAATTTCTTTATTGTCGAAAGCCGATTCATATTCTTTTAAATCATGAATCCATGGAATCATTTTCTTGTCGTAAGTTCGGAATGCATGATAAAAATCATCTCCGCATATCTCGTTCCATTTCAAGCGAGGCTGATTAAAAATGACATCTCGCAAAGTTTTTTCCTTCTGGTAAGGTGGAAAAAGCTCGTATGGGGAGATTGTGTTTTTATATTTGCTATCCACTCCAATTATTATGGTACGCGTTCGAGATGATGCTGCCCCATAGTTCATGAAGTTTAGAATTCTGCCTGTTATGATATAATCTTTTCCTAATTCCGATTTTATGAAATCTCCGATTGGCATTACTTTGTCATCAGCTGTCATGCATAATGTTTTTTGGAATGCCATGACATTTTCGAAGATAAAGAAACGGGGTATTATTTTTTTAATCAGTTCGACAGATTCAACTACAAGACTATTGCGCTTTATATCATTGCCGTTTTTTTTGTGATTTATTACACTTATTCCTTGGCAAGGAGGTGTTGCAATAAGAACATCAACTCTATCATTACCGTTTTTTGTCCATTTCTTTACTTCCGAATAAATGCGTTCTTTGACTTCATTTTTTGACAAGTCTCCTGAAATATATCCTGAATTCTGGAGACATTTGTTGTTATGTTTCTGTATGTCCAGTCGCTTTTCAAGCAATTCGCAAGTTGCTACGCATTGATAACCTTCTTGCTTAAAACCATAGCAGCCGACTCCAGCTGAAGAAAATAAAGAAATGTATGTCAATGTTCCGTCTTTTAGCATTTTTTTCCAAAATCACAGTGAATTATGGGCATCTTGTTCCCCTTATAGTAAAGCTGTTTGGAAACTTCAACTTTCCGAACAGGTCTGGTATACAAGATTATCTCTCGGACTACCATTGCAATGATTATATCAAATTACCTTAGAATTTTCTAGCGTAGCGTAAATTCATATACTTGAATTGAACCGTCTTACGGCAGGTATTCGGGATAGATGTTTTTGAGGGCGGCGAGCATCCGCTTTTTTTTCAGAGGGTCGCCGTCTGTCAGTACGTCCAGTTTGCCCCGTGCATCCTTTCTGCCGGAGTTGTCCTGATACGTACATGTGCAGGTGGAACTTTTAAAGCCACTCTTTTCTGCGTGGTCTATGATTGAATCGACATCTGCATAGCACAAGGGGCGTATGACGGTGAGCGGATAATTCTTGTACTGCATGCGTGGAGCCATGGTGGCAAGCTGTCCTTTTCCGATCATGTTCATGAGCAGCGTTTCCAGAATGTCGTCCAGATGGTGTCCGAGTGCAAGTTTGTTGTAGCCGTGGGCAAGTGCATAGGACAAAAGCTCCGTTCTCCGCTGGCAGGAACACCACCAGCAGTTCATGCTGCGGCCCGGCTTCAGTCTGCCCAGCACGTTTACGTCCAGCGTTTCCGGCACAACGTTCCAACTTGCAAACAGTGCAGAAAGTTCTTTGTTGAGCGGCGGCGTTATTTCCGTCTGGACATGCATGGCGGTAAAGGTAAAGGATTCGCCGCACCGCTTCATGCGGTTGGCAAGATACTGGATAAGGACGGTTGAATCTTTTCCGCCCGAAGCTCCGACAAGGATTCGGTCTCCGTCTTCAATCATCTTGTAGTCGTATATGGCTTTGTCTATGACACTGAATAAAAATGGCTGCGGCATAGTGAGCTTATGATAGATAATAACCCGTAATTCGTCAATTCTCTTTTCATGCAGCAAGACTGTAAGGTTTTGCGACACGAATCCTTAGGGTTTTACGACACAAATCCTTAAGGTTTTACGACACAAAACCTTAAGGTTTTACGACACGAATCCTTAGGGTTTTGCGACACAAATCCTTAGGGTTTTGCGACACAAATCCTTAGGGTTTTGCGACACAAATCCTTAAGGTTTTACGACACGAATCCTTAAGGTTTTGCGACACAAATCCTTAAGGTTTTACGACACGAATCCTTAAGGTTTTGCGACACGAATCCTTTGCACGTTTTTTTCTGAAAAAGAAAAGCACGAGAGACGTGAAATAAAAGTAGCATAACCTGAAAAAGTGGGATATACTTACAGGTATGGATCAGTACAAGAAAGATTTTATTGACTTTATGGTTGAGAGCAAGGTGTTAAAGTTCGGTTCCTTTACGCTCAAAAGCGGAAGGCATTCTCCGTTTTTCATGAATGCAGGTGCCTATGTTACCGGAAGCCAGCTTTTGCGGCTGGGAGAATTCTATGCCCAGGCCATACATGCTCATTTTGGCGATGATTTTGACGTTTTGTTCGGTCCTGCGTACAAGGGCATTCCTTTGAGCGTTGCAACGGTCATTGCATACAGCCGCCTGTACAACAAGGAAATCCGATACTGTTCAAACCGCAAGGAAGCAAAAGACCATGGTGCAGACAAGGGGCTTCTCCTTGGCAGCGACATCAAGAAAGGTGATCGCATCGTAATCATCGAAGATGTAACGACATCAGGCAAATCGATTGATGAAACCATTCCCGTCATCTATTCCCAAGTGCAGGACGAAAGCGACATAACGATTGTCGGTGAAATAGTCAGCTTGAACCGCATGGAAAAGGCTCTGGAATCTCCCGATGGCAAATCGATGAGTGCTTTGGATTCCATTACTGCACGGTACGGTTTTCCTGCCAGGGCAATCGTGTCCATGCAGGAAGTCATTGACAGCCTGTACGTTCCAGGAAAATCTGATGCTGTCATAACTGACGAAATAAAGAAAGAAATAGATGCATATTACTCTGAATGGGGCGTTTGACAGGTCGTGAATACGGTAGCACAGACAACGGCATTTTTTTATACTCTGACAGATGCGTTTTGTTTTGTCATCATTGCCATTCTGTTGTATACGGCTCTCATTGATGTTGACCGAAATCGCAACCGCTGGCATCAGATAAACGTAATGGTCATGCTCATGGTGTTCTGTCTGATTGAAATCGTGTGGATTCTTGTGTTTGAAGATGTCATTCTTTCTCGGACTATCTTTGCAAGAACGTTGACAAATGTGCTCTTGTATTGTTCAATCAATGCCTGTTCGTTTTCCATGTTCCTTTTGTTGAATTCAAGTTTGGAAAAGATTTCGAAAAAATCAATCACTTCATATAAGCTACCTTTTGCTGTGTTCTGGTTCATTATGATTGTCATACTGAGCACTCCGTGGACAAAGCTTGTTTTTTCAATTAGTCATGATGGTGTTCTGCATTGGGGACCGATGTATGTTCCGTTCATGATTATCATAATTGGCGATTTGATTCTTTCAGCTGTCAGATCTCTTTTTATTGCGTTTCATCCCGAAAACGAGGCTTACAAGAGCATGTGCATTCTTGTGGCTCTGTATGCTGTGCCAGTATTCCTCGGTGGGTATATCCATGTTGCCCACTATGAGGTTCCATCGGTTGCAATAGGTCTTACGATATCCATATTGCTCTTTTATGTAATGCAGATGAGGGAGCAGGTGTCCATTGATGACCTTACGGGTATCAACAACAGGAAGCAGGGAGAAAGGTTTTTCCTGCGGCACATAAAAGCTTTGAATGTTCAACAAAGTGATAATGAAAAGGGACTGTATCTGTTCATGGCGGATATGAACAAGTTCAAGTCAATAAACGATACCTATGGACACACCGAAGGAGACAATGCACTTGTGTTTGCAGCCGAAGCCCTTAAGGATGCCTGTGCCTTGTATGCCGACAAGTGCATGCTGTGCCGTTTTGGCGGTGATGAGTTTGTGATTGGAGGCTTCTTTGATTATGATGATGAAGCTGATGTATTTGCACATATCATGGAGAGTGCTGTAACGCGGCGAGGAAAGGAGCATAATCTTCCGTATACCCTTTCAATCAGCGTGGGCTTTGCACGCTATCAGCGTGAATACAAGACGCTGAAGAATTTCCTTTCGGTAGCAGATACACGCATGTACACCCTCAACGACGGTAGTGCTTAGGCTGCAAAAGGTTAAATAAATTTTACAGAAAAAAATGGAGGGGGTTGTTTTTTATAAACATTTGGATTGTAAGGAAATATTAGCTTTTTAGAGAAGCTTTTACCAGTTTTTCTGCTTCCTCCGGCGGCAATGGACGACCCCACAGGTAGCCCTGGATGTAGTCGCATCCAATCGTTTTGAGCGTTTCGAGCTGGTCTTCCGTTTCGACACCTTCGGATATGACATCAAGATTGAGTACGTGACCGATGGAGATGATGGTAGCAACGTACTGCCGCGATGATTCACTGGAGTTCATGACATCGATGAATGACTTGTCGATTTTGAGCATGTCTGCCGGGAACTTGTTCAGATAGCTGAGTGAAGAATAGCCCGTACCAAAGTCATCGATGGCAATCTTTATGCCCATCTTTTTGATTTCGTTTATGCATTTCAACGCCTTTTCGGCGGATTCTATCATGATGGATTCCGTTATTTCCACTTCAAAGTGGCTTGGAGCAAGGCCGCTTTCCTGTACGATTTCCTGTAGCTCTTCAATGAAGTTGTTTTTCATCAGGTGCATTACTGAAACATTCGTGCACAGGATGATGTCGGAATCCGTGTCCTTGATGAGCTTGCCTATGAAGCAGGCGGCCTTGCGGAACACGCAGGAGTCAATTTGGTCAATGAGACCTGTCTTTTCTGCCACGGGGATAAAGTCGATTGGACGGATGAATGAGCCGTCTGCATCCTTCATGCGTGCAAGGATCTCGAAACCGCGGAGCTTGTGCGACATGTAGTATTGGGGCTGCAGGTTGAACAGAATGGTATCGTTGTCCAGTGCAGTGCGGATTTTCCGCTCAATTTCCAAAACCTGTTCTGTTTTTATGAGGTTTGGCGTAAAGTGGAGTGTCTTGTTGCCGCTGCCCTGTCGCTTGCGTTCGTGCATGGCGGCATCGGCATAGGAAAACAGTGTTCCCGTGTTGTCCGCATCAGCGGGAAACAGTGCATAGCCAAAGCTTGCTGTTAAAAAGTAGTCGCAGTTGCTGATGGTGATTTTCCGTTCAAGTTCCTCGGCATAGGCTGCAATGGTGTTTTCTGCATCCTTTTCCGTGTTGAATCCTTTGATGACCAGATAGTATTCGTCGCCGCCTGTGCGTGAAACAAAATCTATCGTGCCTGTCGCCTGCGAGTCTGCTAGGTGCTTCCATCTGTTTGCAATTTCAATGAGGATGACATTGCCCACCTCGTGCCCCATGGTGTCGTTTATGCTCTTGAAATTGTTCAGGTCTGCCGATACCACTGCGAACGGTTCTCCTTTTTTTATGAGGGAGTTCATGAGTTCACTGCAGGCAAAGCGGTTGGGCAGGGCAGTAAGGCCGTCCGTTACTGCTTGGTTTCGTATGCGTTCCTGATATTTCTCAATCCGGTTGTTGTTCATGTAGATGATGGTGATTGAAATGATGGTGAAGATTGTTGAAAAGATGCCCGACACTGCCGTAAAGTTATGACGGACTGCAATGGCAATGGTCATGGCAGGCATCTGGTAGCATAGGATGATTGCAAGTGCCGCAATGAATCCTGGCTTTCTGAAAAACACTACCAGAAAGATGATGCAGATGTTTGACAGGGAGGAAAATACTCCAGTAAAAAGGGGAATTGGAATTCTTGCTCCCGAAAGCGTGATAAAGCCTTTGCTTTGTGCAGATTTCGTGACGCACATTGTTGTCAGAACATATATAACAAGTAAAAGTGCAAGTACGATGTTCGGAATCCCATGGCTTCGTGTCAGTTTTTTGAGTGTGCTGTCAATGTTTCCCTTTTTCATTAAGATAAACTATATCATATCATTTGTGAAAAGTCAAAAAAACGTTGCGGTAAACTCAAACTGTGCATTATAATAAGAATACTTATTTGTGGGAGCCGCTAAAAACTTTAGCTTTTAGAGGTTGCCTTGTGAACTTGGAGGATGAAGGATGGGACTTTTAGCAGTAGCAGCAAAAGCAGCGGGCAGTGCATCGGGAATTGGTGCAATTTCAGCTTTGAGCGGAGCAGTGGGCGGTACGCTTGCCGACCAGTGGAAGGAATTCTTTTATTGTGATGCTCTTGATGCAGACACCATGATTGTCAAAGGTCAGAAAAAGACCGGAAAACGTTCTGCCAACACGAAAGGAACGGACAATGTCATTACGAAAGGTTCTGTCGTTGCCGTAGCAGACGGACAGTGCATGATAATAGTAGACAACGGAAAAGTTGCCGAATTGTGTGCCGAACCGGGTGAATTCGTGTACGATTCTTCTACTGAACCTTCCATCTTTGCAGGAAGCCTTGGTTCCAGCATCATTGACACGTTCAAGGAAATTGGCCGCCGCTTTACCTTTGGCGGTGAACCTCCGAAGGATCAGCGCGTATACTATGTAAACACAAAGGAACTTGTGGGCAACAAGTACGGTACGGCAGCGCCCGTTCCGTTCCGCGTAGTGGATCAGCGCGCCCATCTTGACATGGACATTGGCATCAAGTGCTTTGGAGAATACAGCTTTCACATTGCAGACCCGATTCTTTTTTACACCAATGTCTGTGCAAATGTAACGGAAAGCTATAAACGCGATGCCATAGACAGCCAGCTGCGCACGGAACTGCTGACAGCCTTGCAGCCAGCCTTTGCACGCCTTTCCGAAAAAGGCATACGCTATTCTGCTCTGGTCGGCCACACGCAGGAGCTTGCTGACTTTTTGAACGAAGAGCTTTCGGCAAAATGGCGCAAGCTGCGCGGACTTGAAATTGTTTCCTTTGGCATTTCTTCGCTCAAGGCTGATGAAGAAGACGAAAAGAAGATAAAGCAGATGCAGGAAATGGCGGCCTATGCCGATCCAACCTTTGCTGCAGCGCGTCTTGTTGGTGCACAGGCTGCAGCCATGGAGACTGCTGCCGGCAACACTGCCGGTGCAATGACTGGATTCATGGGCATGGGCATGGCAGGACAGGCTGGCGGCATCAATGCCCAGAACCTGTTTGCAATGGGAGCGCAGCAGGCAGCTGCACAGCCTGCACCAGCAGCACCTGCTGGATCTTCTGCTGCTCAGGCAGCTCCTGCCGGCGGATGGAAGTGTCCAAAGTGCGGTGCCTCAGCGACCGGCAAGTTCTGCCCTGAATGCGGAACTGCAAAGCCTGCTGCTGGTGCTGCTACTGGATGGACATGCAGCTGTGGCACGGTAAACAAAGGCAAATTCTGTGCAGAATGCGGCAAGCCTAAGCCTGCCGGAGCTCCATTGTACAAATGCGACAAGTGCGGTTGGGAACCTGCTGATCCTCACAAGCCTCCAAAGTTCTGCCCTGAATGCGGAGACCCTTTCGATACTGGTGACATTGTAGGCTAAACGAAGCTGAGCTTTAGGGAGAACGTCAGTGGATATCGTAGAATACAAATGCCCCAACTGTAGTGCAGACTTGAAGTTTAATCCTTCAGCGCAAAAGCTGACCTGTGAATACTGCGGTGGTGCATTTACTATAGAAGAAATAAAGAAACTGTTTGCAAAAAATGAGTCTGCCCTCGGCAGTGGCGACTCAGAACCTGATTCCGCCTTACAGTCGGAAAATTCCGACAGTCAGACGGATAGTGAGGCGTTTAGTGAACAGACCAAGCTGTATCACTGTTCAAGCTGTGGTGCAGAAATCATGGCTACAGATCAGCAGACGGCGCTTTTCTGCTATTACTGCCACAATCCTGTCATTTTGTCCGGCAAAATGACAGGCAAGTATCGGCCGCAGAAGGTCATCGGTTTTAAGATAGGGCGAGATGAAGCCGTCAAGAAATTCAAGGACTGGTGCTTTAAGCCGTTTGTTCCCAAAGATTTTGCAACGAAGGAACAGCTGGACAAGATTACGGGGCTGTACGTGCCGTTCTGGCTTACGGACATTGATGTAGCCGTGGATTTTGCCGCATTGGGCAAGAACGTCAGGCGGTGGTCGAGCGGAAGCTATGACTACATGGAGACAAAGGAGTATGATGTGTCGCGCAGGGGCATTGTGTCTGCCAAAAACATTCCCTCCGATGGTTCTCAGCGCATAGATGATGAGCTTATGGATGCCATAGAGCCCTTCGATTACAGCGAGATGAACGATTTTTCCATGTCGTATTTGACTGGCTTTTTTGCAGAAAAGTATGATGTCGAACAGGATTCCATCCTTGAAAGGGTAAAGAAGCGCATTGAGCCGTCTATTGCTCGTATGGTGCGTTCAACAGTATCGTCATATACTTCCGTGGACGTAAAAAGGGACAACCGCTCCGTAAGCCGTTCCGATATGAAATATGTCATGCTTCCTGTATGGTTCATGAGCTACAAGTACAACGACAAGGTGTATGAGTTTGTCATGAATGGTCAGACGGGCAAGATTGCCGGCATTCCGCCCCTCAACAAGCGCAAGCTAGCCTGGTGTTCATGGGCGCTTGCTGCTGCCTGTACGGTAGCGGTCTATGTGATTGGCGGCTTGGTTATGGGAGGCATATTTTGAGCGAAACGGTTAAACAGGAACAGGTAAAGAAAGGCTTTGGGCGGTGGCTTGGCATTGTCGCATTTGTCGTTGCCGCATTTGCAGCATGGCAGGTTTCAAAACTTCCGATTCGCGTGACCAATCTGGCAGCTCCGTTTAATGGAGATGTGAGCCGCAGCGTTTTTGTTGAATCTGATACCGAAGAACCATTCTTTTCGCATCAGGAAGTGTCCGAACTGACTGAGTACGTGCAGGCTGTGGCAGGACACATCGGCATGAATGTCGTTGTGTACGCAAGCCGCAGCCCGTTGAGTGATGCAGAAACGGTGGATTTTGCCAATGCCAGCTATGACCGAATGTTCGGAGAGCATACTGACGGTGTGTTTTTCTACGTGGACATGTCTGGAAAAGTGCCGGCCTTCGACTATTTTTCTACGAGCGGAAAAGCTGTCCTGTGCTACGGCAGCTGGGTAGATGCCATCATGAATGGGCTTGACCAGTATTTTCCATCTTCATCAGAGGCTCGGGAATATGGGTATGAACCCTTTCGGGACGGCATATATCGCGGCATTGTTTATTTTTTGCAGAGTCTTGAATCGTATTATGCATCAGCCGGAGAAAGTTCAGAGTATGTGCGAAGCAGCAACAGCAATACGTACATGTACTTTCAAAATGGAGAGTTCTTTGTTACGACATCCCGCCCGCCCAAGCAGCGGTTCTATCTGATGCTTGCAGGCTTGATTGTCGGATTCCTTGCAGCATTCCTGTTGAATGCCTCCGTAAAGAAAAAATATGTCTTTGTGGCTCCGATTGCTCCAGAGCGGTACATTTCCAATGACGATTCTTCGCTGGCAAGGAGTGATACGTTCCTGCGCGAAAACACGGTAAAGCATTACAATCCGCCTGTGTCCAGCAGCAGTGGCAGCGGTCGTGTCGGCAGTGGTGGCGGTGGCGGTTACCATGGAGGTTCCCACGGTGGTGGCGGACATCACCGGTAAAGGCGTGTCAGTCCTAGCTTTGCCACATTAGTGCAATTCCCGAAACAATCAGCAGGGCAATGACAAGATGCCTGACTGTTTTTTCGGGAAGGACGCTGCTGCTTTTGATGCCTGCAAACAAGCCGATGAGCATGAAGGGCATCAATGCAGCTGCCGTTTTGAGGCTGGGCAGCGTGATGATGTCCAGCATTGTATATGTAATGAACCTGAATGTATTTTCGACAATGAATGCGGCACTGATGTTTGCCTTGAATTCATTGCTTGTGCCGGTTACGCGCCCTACGTATGCTGCCAAAAGTGCTCCTACACCGAACATGCCGCACAGTATTCCCGACAGCACTCCCGTACTGGCGAGCAGTATCTTTGATTCCTTGCAGATTCCCCTGTGAGCTTCCCTTAGCAGCATGTCCAGTGCAACCACTATGACTACAATGCCGAATATAATCTTTATGAGGCGCGAATCCATGGTTTTCAGCAAAAATGCTCCCGGAATGCTGCCGAGCAGCACGAGCAGTGCCAAAGGCAGGAACACTGCCGGTTTGAGGCTTTTTCTGTTTTTCCATGTCAGGATAAGGTTTGGCGGATAGCCGACGAGCAGTTCTATGGGTGATATGTTGATGTTGTTTGACCCGAATGCCAGTATGGATGTAAATACGAGAGTATTAGCAAAACCGCACAGTCCCTTGATGAAAAAGGCAACGAGCGTTGCCAGAATCCACAGCCACATAGCTCTTTTATAGTAAAATTTCATGGAGGTTTCAAGAGGAGCTTTGCGTCAAAATTGAAATACAAGTTGAAATATTAGCCTATGTAATATATAATAGTACATTATGAATTCTCCAGCAGAAATTGCAAAGTTATATGTTGACATTGGTGCAAGTAAGTCAAAGCTTCCGGTTGGGCGCATGCTCATGCTCGCTGTCTTTGGCGGACTGTTTATTGCCATGGGTGGTTTGGGAAGCTCCATAGCTTCTTTTGGAGTGCAGCCGGCTGCTGTCGGCAAGATTCTGGGTGCCCTCGTGTTTCCGATCGGACTCATGATGATTCTGGTTGGCGGCGGCGAGCTGTTTACGGGAAACAGCCTTATCATCATGGCTGTCCTTGACGAGCGTGCAACGGTAAAGGGCATGCTCCGCAACTGGCTTGTGGTGTATCTCGGAAACTTTATCGGCGGTCTGTTCATTGCGTGTGTCGTTGCCTTTTCGGGGCTTCTTGACTATTTTGATGGCTCCATGAAGATGGCTGTGGTGAACGTTGCCGTAACAAAGGTAAACCTGTCGTTCATTCAGGCATTTCTCCGTGGCATCCTGTGTAATTTCATGGTTTGTATTGCCGTGTGGGCAGCTGTTTCTGCCGGTGACATTATCAGTAAGATTGCAGCCATGTACTTGCCGATATTCCTGTTTGTCCTGTGTGGATTTGAGCACTGCGTTGCAAACATGTATTTCATTCCTGTAGGAATTCTGTCTTCTGTACTGTATCACATTCCTGCCGGTGACATGAGCCTTGTTTCGTTCATTGTGAAATTCTTTGTCTGTAATCTGCTGCCAGTAACTCTCGGCAATATTGCCGGTGGTGCCATAATGGTTGGCATGGGCTATTGGTATGTATACATTAAATTAAAGAGGTAGATTTGAAGCACAGCTGGGGCAAATGCATCTTAGTCTTTACAACATTCGTGCTGCAGCTGTGCATTTCTGCCATTAATGAAAAAAAAGTTTTTGCAGAATCTGTTTCTGCTGCTTCAACAGGAGCGACTTCGACAGAAGTAACTTCGACAGAAGTGACATCCGCTGAAGCTGTTTTCCGCATGACAATTAATCGCGGAATTGCCAACCTCCGTTTTTTTCAACAGGCGTATCCCGACATTTCTTTTTCGCGCAGCTACGACAGTAGCGCAGAAGACTGGCTTATTACGGTTGTCATTCCCGAAAGCAACGGCAAAAAGAGGGTTGCATCCTTTTACTGGGCAGAAGGTGCCCTGTTGCCCAAATCTGAACTTGCCAACAAGGACAAGTATGCTCCCATCCTGTATGCGTATCCTGCAATTCTAGAAGATCCAGCGGATTTTTCGGAGGAAAAGAAAGAAGCCATACGGCAGTTCAGTTCCGATGAAAACCGCAAGGGCGGTGCAGGAACGGCCATGTTCTTTTTTGATGCTGTGTACGATGCTTCTTCACGTGCTTCGCTGGAACAGCATCTTGTCAAAACGACTTTTTTAGGCAAGCGAACGACGGTGCATGAGCGGGTAAAGGAGCCGCTTGCCCGTGTTGAAAAGCGCATCATGGCACTGTCAAAATATGACAGGTACATGAAGGAGTTTGTGGATGAATTAAAATCTACCGATTCCTATTTCTGGCGCATCATTGCCGGTACAAACAGAAAATCGTTCCACAGCCTTGGCATTGCGGTGGACGTGCTGCCCGTCAGTCAGCACGGCAAGCAGATTTTCTGGGGGTGGGCAAAGGAAAAATATCCAAATTCGTGGATGCTGCTGCCATTGGAACAGCGATGGATGCCTCCCGTACAGGTAATACGAATCTTTGAAGAAGAAGGGTTCATTTGGGGCGGAAAGTGGGCTATCTACGATAACATGCACTTTGAATACCGCCCGGAACTGCTGCAGTTCCAAAAGCACTGAAACTTGTTGCCTGTTGTCTGTCTGCTGTTCAGGCGGCCGTACGCAAGGAGTTCTTTTCTTGTTTCTGAGAAAAGAGAACTCCGAACAGTTTTCTGATGGCAGGACCTGCCAGCATGAATTGAATGAACAGGGCTGCAGGATAGTTGAACGCCACTGTCTTGATCCAGATGGAAATGACTTCCTTCTGAAACAATCCGCCCTTGAACAGTACTGTTGCGGCAAAACTCATGAGCGGACACATGAGCCACACTGAACAGAACGAAATGGACATGACAATCCAGACGGGATTGTCTTTTGCAGGGGTAAAGGTTTTGAATGTGATTTTCTTTGCAATAGGCCCTGCAATCGCCATGTCCAAAACAAAGGCGATGGGAGCCATGAGCACGAATTCCTTGAACGCCATTGCAAACACGGCATTGCTGAGATTTCCGACTGCGAGTGCAATGTTGTAGCAAATCATTGCATACACCATGACGCAGACCATCATAACTGTAAATACAATTTCTTGAAAGAGAGACTTTGGCATAATAATAACTCTTGTACTGTGGATGATTGTATGACTGCAAAAGACCTTTGCATGAGGCTTGCGGTGCGAGAAATGTCCGCAAGATTTCAATCTGTATTTTGATGTTGCCATCCTAACAGTTTTTTTTAATCGATGTAAGTGGGTTTTGACGTTTTCCCTAAAAAAATTTTGCAAAAAAACGGCATTTATGATACCATGCCTTGTAGTTGCAATGATTTTGAACATAAGCGGACGAACGGATATTGTGCACTATTTCTCGGACTGGATGTTTACACGGTTTAAAAAGAGGGAAGTCTTTGTGCGCAATCCCTTGTTCCCGAATAAGGTAACGCATTATGAGCTGACTCCCCAGAAAATCGACTGCATCGTTTTCTGTTCAAAGAACTACGATCCGGTACTCGACCGCCTGCATGAAATTACGGATGTGTTTCCATCGTATTTTCACTACACGATTACTGCCTATGGCAAGGATATTGAGCCGGGCGTACCTTCCATTGACGAAAGCATAGATACGCTGCTGCATCTGGAAAAACTGGTAGGCTCGCATCGCATTGCATGGCGGTATGATCCTGTTTTGCTGACAAAGAAATATACGGTGCAGCAGCATCTGATTACCTTTGAGCACATGGCTGCCCGGCTTTCGGGGCATGTTGACCGCTGCATATTCAGCTTTGTAGAGCTGTACAAAAAGCTTGAATTCAACATGCCGGAGCTAATCCTTTTTACCGAAGAAGACATGTCGGCATTGGCGGAGGGATTCGGCAGGATTGCAGCCAAGTACAGGATTCCCGTTCAGACTTGTGCCTGTCAGACTGACTATTCACGCTACGGCATTCTCGGATCCGGCTGTGTAACGCTTCCCATTCTTGCACAGGCAACGGGACTTTCGTTCAAGAACCTAAAGCACAGTGGCATGCGCAACGGCTGCCGGTGCATGACATATAACGACATTGGCAGATACGACACGTGCATAAACGGTTGCCGCTACTGCTATGCCAATCAAAATGCTGAACTTGCACGTCAAAATTACGGGCTGTACGATGCCGATGCTCCCATGCTCATAGACAGCATAAAGGAAGGCGACATCGTGTCTCATTCTCGGCAGGTGTCTTTTTTGGAGCAGACATCTTGCCAGCTGCCTCTTCCGTTTTAAAGAATGGGATCCTTTGCTTTGCCGCTGTGTTTTGATCCCATGGCAAAAATGCATGGCTTTAAAACACTGCACGTTATTTTTTGCGCAAGCTGTCGTTGGGAACAAATTCCACCTGAAAGATCTCCGTCTGCTTTTTTGTTACCTTGTTGTTGATGTGGTTGAAAAGAATTTCTGCTGCAGTCTTGCCCATTTCTTTGAGGGGCTGCACGTTCGTTGCAATTTTCAAGTAATAGTATGAATCGTTGATGAATCCGTCAAAGCCAACGATGCTGACATCATCCGGCACGGAAAGCCCTGCCTTTGCCAGTCCTTTTACCGTTTCTGGTACAAGCGAATCCATGCTGCAGAATATGGCAGAAGGTGCATGATGCCATTTTTTTACGGCATCCGAAATCTTTTCGCACAGACCGTTCGCATCATAGTCGGTGCGGATGATGTAGTCTTCGGGAGCGTATGAAACATTTGCATCTTGCAGTGCCTTGATGAATCCTTTTTCGCGTTCGGAAATATTTTCGTTGTAGATGGTGCTTTCCAAGCCGATGAAGGCTATGATTTTGTGGCCATATTCTTGTATTTTTTGTATGGTGTTGTAGGCTGCGGAAAAGTTGTCTGTGTCAACCCAGGACAGAAGGGAACTTCGTGGACGGTCTCCGATGACAACACAGGGGCGGTCTCGTTTTTTCAACTCTTCCATCATTTCCTTAGGAATCTTTTTGAGTCCTATGTAAATGATTCCGTCTACTTTTTTCTGTCGGAATGGGCGCAAGTAGTCGTATGATGTATTGTGCATGACTTCTGGCACAGAGCCAAGAATCATGTCGATGTTGTTGTTCCTGCAGGATTCTTCTATGCCTGCAAGCACTTGCATCAGGTAAGCCAATCGTGTAAATTGCGACTGCTCGAGTGGAATGGGAGTTAAGATGGCTATGGTGTTGCATTTGCCAGAATTCAATACCTGTCCTGCAAAATTCGGTGCATATCCCAGCTTGTCAATGGCTGCCAAAACTTTTTTCTTCGTTTCTTCCTTTACGTTCGTTTCTCCGTTTACAACTCGTGAAACCGTTATGAATGAAACTCCTGCAAGGTCGGCTACATCTTTTTGCGTTACCATCGTTAACTCCTCTTTTATGTACGAATGCTCGTATTATGCTTCAAAAATATATGTCTGGATTGCCCGCGGTGGACAGGTAAAGCTTCTTGCTTGATTTTCATCGGCAACTTTTGAAGTATACACTTTTGTTCTGTTTTTGTCTTGTGTGTGCTCGTGTGCAAACTGCAATTCGAAGACCATGTTGTCTTCCGTTCGGTTCATGACCACGAGTACAATGGAGCCCTGAGGCGTTATGAATGCCGTGCTTTCCATCGAGTTGCCCATTTTACCATCGCAGGCAGCAGGAACCATGAATGGTGACATGGTGCATCCTATTCTTTTTGACCCCGGCTTGATGAAGCGCGAAAACTGACCGATGTAATAGAATGTATTCTGGTACAGTACTTCCGTTGTCTTTGCGTCTATCAGTATCGGGGCATCGCAGAAATTGCCGACATGATTCGGTCCTCCTTGCATGTCGAGAGCCATGTTCCAGTCAATCCATGCCGTGCAGCCTGCATTCAAGTCATTTATGATGTTGTGCCCGTAGCGCTCTCCACAGAACCACTTGCCGGGCCGTGCTCCTCCTTCTATGCAGCCTTCCGTAAAGAACAGTTCCTTGTCGGGGTGCGCACGGGAACATGCTGCAACATTGTCGTACTGGTCTCCTGAATACCAGTGGAACGCCATGCCGTCAATTGCACTTTCTGCCCCTGGCACGGCAAAGCTTTCTTGCATGCGTGAAGCAAGATTGTCCCTGTTGTGATCCCATGCAAGGATTTTTACGTCTCCAAGTTCATTTTTTTGCAATGTCGGTTTCAGGTTTTGCACGGCGAATTCAGCTTCCTCCGTTCCTGTCCACAGGCATGAATCCCATGTTTGTGTGGCTTCGCATTCATTCTGTATGGAAACGTGTGATGGATGCAGTCCGCGTTCCTTTAGACCTTTCAAAAAGACTGCGAAATAGTCTGCCCACAACTGGCGGTATTCTTTCTTTAGCTTTCCGCCATTGTTCATGTCGTTGTTTGTCTTCATCCATGCTGGTGGAGACCATGGCGTGACAATGACCGAAATGTTCTTGTTTTGTCGTGATGCCCTCTGCAATGCAGGGGTAATGTACATGTCTGTGCGGGCAAAGGAAAAACTGGCTAGCGTCGTATCTTTCTCTGGTACGCACGACCAGTTGCCAAGGGAAAAGTCGCATGAATTCATGTGTGTTCGTGCAAATCTGTAGCCATTTCCTTTTTCTCCGAAGCAGTTTTGCATGATGGCATCCTGAGCATCTTCTGCAAGGTGGGAAAGGACAAATCCTGTACTTTCTGTTATTGCACAACCAAATCCTTTGAATGTCTGAAATGTTTTTTCTGCATTAATGTCTATGATGCATGAAAGGAAAGAGCCTTTTTTTGCCATGACGGTGTTTTTGTCTTGCTCTGAAATTCTGTTGCTTGTGTCTTTTGACGTTTCATATATATGAAATTGTGTCATAGAAGTCTCCATTATTGTAAAAAGTTGTTTGCGTAAACATAAAACTATACTAATATGAGGTTTGTACTGCTGTCAAGAAAAAAACTTGACAGCAAAAGATACCCGTGTTTATAATATGTTTACGTAAACAATATGAATGAAAATGTTTACGGAAACATTAAATTTGTGGAGTTGTGTATGAAGAAAAGGTTTTCTCTTAGACGATTGTGCATCCTGACTATGGTGCTGGGAGTTGTCTTTACGCTTTCAGGCTGTGGTTCAAAAAACAGGACAGGGTAAAGATCAGATGGTTTGTTGGTCTTGGTGCAGGTTCTGATGAGCCTACGTTTGCACCTCAGAAGGCTGTTGTTGACAAATTCAATGCCTCTCAGGACAGGATTGAACTGGTACTTGAAATTGTAGATAATGATCAGGCATTCCAGACTTTAGCAACACAGATTTCTGGAGGCAATGCTCCTGACATTTGTGGTCCGGTTGGAATCCGCGGGCGCGACAGCTTTAAGGGAGCTTGGCTTGATCTTGACCCGTATGTCAAAAAGACGAACTTTGACTTAAGCAAATTTGATCCATCAATGGTTGAATTCTATCGTGACAAGGATGATGGACTGATTGGCCTTCCGTTCGGAATCTATCCATCGTATCTGTATGCAAACAAAGAAATTTTCGAAGAAGCAGGCATTCCTCTTCCTCCAAAAAATTATGGTGACAAATACATCGATGAAAACGGCAAGGAATGGACATGGGATTATGACTGCGTGCGCAGAATTGGCATGAAGCTTGCTGTCGATGCAAATGGAAACGATGCTACTGACCCGGATTTTGACGCAAGCAACATTGTTCAGTGGGGATTCGGCATTGTATGGGGAGATGCCAGAGGCTATGGAACACTGTTTGAACCGGGAACATTCGTTGGCGAAGGAAACAAAGCCCAGATTCCTGCAGCATGGCTTGATGCATGGAAGTGGACATACAATGGCATGTGGAAGGATCATTTTATTCCGACTGCTTCGTATGGTGATTCCGACATTCTTTCAAACGGAAGCTGGGGAGAGTCTGGCAAGATTGCAATGTTCCAGTGCCATGTCTGGTATTCTGGATATGCAAAGATGGACTATCAATGGGATGTGTATCCAATGCCTTCATATAAAGGTGTAACGAATGCGAAAATGCATGCTGATACCTTTGAAATCCCAAAAGGGTCAAAGCATCCTGACGAAGCCTTTGAAGTGCTTTCGTATCTTGTAACAACGGCTTCCGATGACTTGCTGAAAATCTATGGCGGCATGCCTGCAATTACATCCAAGCAGGATGCATTTTTGGACACGTTCTTTAAGGAGCGCTATCCGCATGTAACGGTAAATACAAAGGTTATAAAGGACAGTGTAAAATATGCAGATAATCCAAACCATGAATCATGGATGCCAAGCTTTCAGGAAGCATCAACCTGTTACACGGAATTTTGGAAGAATCTGTTGAATAATGATGGCCTTGATGTTGATGCAGAGGCAGAAAAATTACGAAAGAATTTGGATGTCATTTTTGCAGCAGCAAACAAATAATATTGCATAAAGGAGGCATGGGTGGTGCATTTTCCTCCAAGATGCATCGCCCTTTAAAAATATGAAAAGAAATAATGCAGTTCTTGGAATTCAACGGTGGGAAAAGAAATGGGGACTTATCTTTATAGCTCCATGGCTCATCGGCTTTTCGCTGTTCTATTTGGGACCTATGGTTGCATCGTTTGTATTTTCCTTTTTGGACTATAATTTGATAAAGCCAGAGGCAACACAATTTGTTGGAATGTCAAACTGGAAGCGTGCCATTCTGGATGACCCTATTGTAATGAAATCAATGGCTCATATTCTTGAGTACAGCTTGATTTCCCTGCCAATTTCATTCTGTTTTTCTCTTTTCATAGCCTTTCTTTTGAACAGTCAGCACCTGTTGGGCAAAAAACTGTTCCGTGCATTGTTTTACCTGCCAAGCATGGTTCCTTTTGTGGCCACCGTTTTGATATGGAAAGGAATCATGAATGAACAGACGGGATGGTTCAACATACTGTTAAATAATGCTGGACTGCCAGGGGTGCGGTGGCTTTCCAGCTCAAAGTGGGTTTATCTTTCATATACATTGATAGGCTTGTGGGGATGTGGAAACACAATCCTCATCCTTCTTGCAGGTTTGCAGGGAGTTCCTCAGGAATTGTATGAGGCCGCAACCATTGACGGTGCAAATGCCTGGCAGCGGATGAAGTCCGTTACAATTCCCATGCTCACGCCAGTTATCTTTTACAACATCCTTATAAGTGTCATTAATTTGATGCAGTTCTTTCTGATTCCTATGGTTCTGAATAATGGAGACGGTTTTCCAAACGGAACAACGAACTTTCCGATGGTCTATTTTTACCGGCAGGCATTTTCATACTTTAGTATGGGATTTGGAGCTGTCATAGCCTGGGTTATATTTTTTATAGGAATGATTTTTACGTTAGTGCTCTTTGGAACCTCTGGTAAATGGGTGTTCTATGCAGGCGAAAAGAAATAGAGTTTGGAGGTGTGCAAAATGACAATGAAGAATGCAAATGACGCTGCACGCGTTATTGTTATGGTAACGCTTTTGTTTGTGCTTACGATATTTTTAATGCCTATGTTTTATGGAATCTCCGGTTCTCTCAAAAGCAAAGAGCAGCTGTCGTCATTGAACCTTTCGCCCATTCCGCAGTCGCCAAAGAAATTCAATTACAATGGCAAGGACTGCGAAGTGTTTTTGGTTCCCATGAACGGCGTAAAAAAATCTTTGGCTATGGTAAAGAAAGGAAGGGATGAATCCGTCTTTGTTGACCCTGAAAATGTTGCAGCTGGCGAGATTGTATGGACGGGCAAATGGCGCACATTGGAAAACGAATGGCAGACAGACTTGCAGTTTAAAAACTATGTACAAGGATGGAATGCCATAAACTTTATGAGGCTGTTTAGGAACACGCTGTTTTACGCGGTACTTACGACATTCGGAACATTGCTTTCCTCTACATTCGTTGCCTATGGGTTTTCGCGTTTCAGCTTTCCCGGAAAGAACAAGTTCTTTATGGTACTTATTGCAACGATAGTCTTGCCGAGTGCAGTAACGCTTATTCCCGTGTATACCATTTTCTATAAACTGGGATGGGTTGGAACATGGCTGCCGCTCGTGGTTCCGCATTTTTTTGCAAATGCATATAACGTGTTTTTGCTGCGCCAGTTCATGCTGGGCATCCCAAAAGAAATGGACGAAGCTGCCCGCATAGATGGGTGTGGACCTGTTGCAACATTGTACAGGATAATATTGCCCCAGTGCATTCCTGCCGTCATTTCCGTGGGGCTATTCCACTTCTTTTGGGCGTGGAACGACTTCTTTAACCCATTGCTGTATCTTGCAGGACACCCGGAAAAGTACCCGATAAGCATTGGCCTGTCCGCATTCAGCAACATGTATTCAACCGAAACGCATCTTGTTCAGGCTGTCAGCATGATTGCCTGCATTCTGCCGTTCATTATCTTTGTCGTCGCACAAAAATTCTTTATAGAAGGCGTAGTCGTTTCTGGCGTTGAAAAATAATGCCGCAGCAAGCTCCAAAGCACTCAGAATGGGGGAGGACAGAATAATTCAATCTGCTTTCCCGTCACTGGATGCGTAAAACTGATGTACTGTGCGTGCAGCATGAGGCGTTCGCCCTGTGCACACGTACCGTACAGCGTGTCGCCAATGATGGGGATGCCGAATCCGTGACTGTCTGCACTGGCAAGCCTGAGCTGGTGCGTTCTTCCCGTGTGCGGCATGAATAGAACTCGTGTTGCAGGACGCTTTGTTCCGTCTGGTGCGGTATAGTCTTCTACATTCAGGCATTTCCACTGTGTTACGGCTTTTTTCCCATATACTTCATCCCATATCTGATGAGGGCGGTTGTCAACGTCCATCCTAAAATATAATTCCGATTGTCCTTCCTGAGGAATGCCCTTTTTCGCAAGCACTCCATCAAGCAGTGCAATGTATTGCTTTTTTACCTGTCCGTCTTCAAACTGGCGGCTTATATGCTTGTGAGCTTCCTTTGTAAAAGCCAAGATTAAAATGCCGCTTGTTTCCATGTCCAGCCGATGAACCGCCGGCTGCTCCATGCACTGGGGAAAAAGCCTTTTTACCCTGTTTACGATGCAGTCCTGTTTGTCAGGCCCCCTTCCAGGAACACTCAAAACGCCGCTCTGCTTGTTTACAATAACAATGTGTTCATCCCGATACAAAATTTCAACGCCCAGCATGGCCGGCAGCACAATTCCACACCGTTCGCTGCATGGCGGACAGGGGGCAATGTCCGTATTGTCTTTTTCGTAAAAGACTTCGCAGAGACTTGTAGGCACGAGATCGTGGCTGAAAGCATAGTGAAGGAGCTTTGGCGCACAGCATTCTCCTGTCCCTGTGGGAGGCAGAGCGCCATTGATTCTTTCTGCACAGATGGATTTCAAGCTTTTCATGCTGCCGTCGGCACAGCGAAATGCATACAAGTGGTGAACATTTTGCAGGGATTCCGTTGTCAGTGCCTTTCGTTCCCGCTGAAGCTTTTGAATGCATTCATGGTCATCTCCGCCTGCAGCCTTTGCTTCTTGGATGAGGGACGTGAGTTCATGGATGCGTGCATCATTTTTTTCAAGTGCCTGCGTAATGAACTCTGGGGCAACGACTGGCGGTATGTAGATAAAGTCTTCTTTATTGTGAAATGCAATGGTGTGGCTGATGCCCGAAACCGTTACGAGGTTGACATGTTCTGTTCCTGCTTTGTCCATACAGGTCATTGCACCGAGCATGATTCCCTGGTTTTTTCGTTCGGCACTTTGCCGTGCAATGGGAATAATGCAGATTTTGTTGGCGCGTAAAAGTGAAACCAGTTTTTTGCAGAGCTGATAGGCTTTTTCTTGTGGAAAAGGGGGAAACATAACAGGATTATAGCATGAAAGTGAGCCAATTGTGAACAAAAGCACGGAAATGTCTCGCCGGCGGTGAGTCATTTTGACCTTGCATGCACTTTGCGAGCATCTGGCGTGTACCGAGTGCACACAAGGTGTGCCATTGCCGTGCGGACTTTTGCGGCATCCTCGGATGCAAAAACGCAGGCAATCCCCGTGCATGAGTCAACTCTTGGACTGCAAAACCATTTTTCAGATTTTTTTGCCGGAAATGACAAAATTGGCACGCCTTCTGCTATATGTAAAGTGTACGGCAGAACGGACTGCTGGCCTGAAAAAAAGGACTGCGGCACTGCCGAATGAAACTATAACTAACGGGAAGCCTAAAAAATCGCTGGAAGCGAGTCTTTAGGTTGCCTGCAACTCTTGGAGGTACATTATGAATAAACTTTCACTTCTCAACTCACTTTTCGACGACCTTAACTACGGTCTTGCAATGCCATCACTCGAAAGCCCAGCATGCTATGCACCTGCAGTGGACGTAATCGAGCACAAGGATTCCTACGAACTGGTGATGGACTTGCCTGGAAAGACTCAGGACGATGTAGAACTGAGCGTAAAGGAGAACACCCTGACAATAGAGTCAAGGGAAACCGCACCAGCAGAAAAGGGCAAGAAGGACGAAGCTGCAGAAGATTTAAGGTATCTTATCAAGGAACGGAACGCAGCAACATTCTGCCGCACCTTTACGTTGCCGCGGAATGCAGACACCCAGCAGATTTCTGCACAGTTCAAGAATGGAGTCCTTAGCGTAAAGATTCCATGCAAGGCTGAACTTGCAGAACACAAGATTCAGATTACTGCTGCGTGACGCGAGCATCAGTAACAGGACTTGAACAGAACACCCCCTTCGTTTCCGAAGGGGGTGTTTTTTTTGTCCTGTCTGCGATGCTCCTGACCTTTAATGACCGAGACCAATGGACGCGACCATGGAACAGAACAGCCTACATCCTGTCTGTGTAAAGCTTGATTTTCTGCTTTTTGCCGCGAAGTTCCGCTTCGTCGACATATACCAGAGCGTTGCTCAGCTGGTCTGCCGTTGCCTGCGAGATGAGCAGATCCTTGCCATACTGCTTGCACAGACCTTCTATCCTGCTGGCCGCATTTACCGTATCCCCTATGACAGTGAATTCCATTCGGCTCGAAGCTCCGATGTTTCCTGCAAGTACAGTACCAGAGTGAAGCCCTATTCCAAAGCGCAGTGCGGGCATCCCCCTCTTTACAAAGCTCTCGTTCATCTTTGCAAGTTCAAGCCTCATTGCAAGGGCTGCATCAAATGCATTTTGTGCATGTATGCCAGTGTGCACGGGAACTCCGAACAGTGCCATGACGGCATCTCCTATGTATTTGTTGATTATCCCTCCATGGGCAGTGATGCACTTTTCAAGTCCTGTAAAATATTCGTTTAGCAGGGCTACGACATCCCTTGGCTTCATTGATTCTGACAGAGTTGTAAAGCTTCGTATGTCGCAGAACAGTACTGTTGCATCTACCGTTTCCCCACCCAAAGAAACATTTCCCATAAGCAAGTAGTCCCTTACCTGTGGGCTTGCGATTTTTCCAAATGTGTCTCTCATGAATTCCTTTTCCTTGAGCGATGTTGCCATGTCATTGAATGCATCGCCAAGTACGCCCATTTCGTCATTCGAGCAGATGATTGTCTTGCAATTGTAGTTGCCTTCGGAAATTGCATGTGCTGATTCTGTCAGTTTTTTCAGAGGCTTCTGAAAGAAACTTGTCAAAAGCCGTGTCATGGCAAATCCGATCAAAAGAAGAATCAAGACGAATGCAAAGTCCGTGTATCCTTTTTGGTTTATGCCGTAGTATCTGGACATGAACATTCTGGTTCCCAAAAAGAGCGAGGGAAAAACAGCCGTAAAGAAATTGAATGCAAAGAGATTCCCTATGGAAGAAAGATGTGTTCGCGATGTATTGGAAATTCCTCCTTCGGGATAAAGGTATGGCAGTACGATTGTCCTGTTCAGGGTTTCCAGCGTGAAGAATGAAAAGGTGAATGCTATTACTGAAAGACTGGCATGGGCAAATGCTGAAGAAATTATGATTTGAGTGATTTTAACGCCAGTGGTTGCCTTAAAGTATGCAAGAAAGCAGAGTTCAAGAAAGAAATTGAATATCCATCCTGTAATTCCGCGCAGGGAAAATTCAATTGGCATGTGTACTTTGTTTTCTATATAGAGGACGTCATTTTTGGAAAGACCTTTAACCTTTAGCACGTATCTGAAGCACAGAAAAATAGGAGCTAGATAGCATATGATTCCAAGTACATTGGTAGATGTCTCATGTCTGCATAAAAACTCGATCCATTCGCTAAAGTATTCCCATCCATCAGTAAACGTAGTGTCTGGAGTAAAACTTGCAAGCAAACTTGTCAAGATTACTGCCAG
>JAFVDR010000353.1 GCA_017476165.1 Treponema sp.
AGATAAGGGCTGTAAAAAGGGCAAGGGCTCTCTTTGTTACTGAAGGTTTTGAAATTTCATTTGCAGTAATAACTTTCATAATGCATCTCTTTTTTATTTCACTTTTTATTGCAGGATATGGTTCTAAAGATAAAAACAATTTCTATGTCAGTATACATGCCTCACATTTCTTGTGCAATAGGAAATCTGAAATTTTCTATAAAAAACTCCTGCACAATAAAACTACAGGGGCTTTTAAACTGTGTGTTGACTGCACCGATTCTTTTTTCTCTGAGAGTTTTTTGCAGATTTCTTTCTGACACATAATTGCGTCTGTATCAATCACTGCATTTTCCTTTGATTGTTTTGCCATCCAGACTGATGTAGCTGCCCTCGCTCAACTAAGAATATTTTCATTCTGAAACCCTGAAAGCCAACGGCGGACAGTTGCCTTATTTGTTTTTCTTCTATATACTACCACTATGGCAAAGACTGTAGACGACAAGAAAATTATTTACACAATGAATCGGGTGTCCCGTGCATACGGAACAAAGGTTGTTCTGAAAGATATAAGCATATCGTATTATTACGGTGCAAAAATCGGTGTGATCGGAGAAAACGGAGCTGGTAAATCTTCGCTTTTTAAGATCCTTGCCGGAGTAGACAAAGATTTTACGGGAGACACGATTCTTTCTCCAGGCTATTCAATGGGGTACTTGGAACAGGAGCCTGTTCTCGAAAAAGGAAAAACAGTAAAAGATATTGTCATGGAGGGTGTAAAGCCTATTACAGACCTTCTTGCAGAATTCGATAAAGTGAATGAGGCCTTTGGTGACCCCGATGCAGATTTTGACAAACTGTGCGCACGCCAGGCAGAGCTGCAGGAAAAACTTGATGCAGCAGATGCATGGAATCTCGATGCAAATCTGGAGCTTGCAATGGATGCATTGCGCTGTCCTCCTGCAGATCAGGTTGTTGATGTTCTTTCTGGTGGTGAACGCCGCCGTGTTGCCCTGTGTCGCTTGTTGCTGCAACAGCCTGACATCCTGCTTCTTGACGAACCTACAAACCACCTTGATGCGGAGACAGTGGCTTGGCTTGAACGCCACCTTCGCGACTACAAGGGAACAATCATTGCAATTACACATGACCGCTACTTCCTTGACAATGTAGCAGGCTGGATTCTTGAAATGGACAGAGGCGAAGGCTATCCATTCAAGGGCAACTACTCTGCATGGCTTGAAGCAAAACAGAAACGTCTTGAACTTGAAGAAAAGCAGGCTTCCGTGCGCCAGCGCGAAATGAAAGAAGAACTTGAATGGATTCATGCAGGTGCAAAAGGTCGACAGGCAAAGCATAAGGAGCACATTACAAAGTATGAGCAGCTGCTTGCCGAAGAAAGCAAGCGCGTAAAGCTTAAGGATTCTCAGATTTCGATTCCTGCCGGTCCGCGTCTTGGTAACGTTGTCATTGATGCCGAAGGGCTTACAAAGTCATTTGATGACAGGGTTCTGTTTGAAAACCTTGACTTCCACATTCCTGCCGGAGCAGTTGTCGGCATTGTCGGACCGAACGGAGCCGGTAAAACAACGTTGTTCAAGATGATTGCAACAGCTGCAGGTCAGAAAGTCACCATGCCAGATGGTTCTGAAGGTGAAGAAAAGCCTGACAGCGGATCGTTGAAAATTGGAGAAACAGTAAAGCTTGTCTATGTTGACCAGATGAGAAGCAAGCTTGACCCGAACAAAACAGTGTGGGAAATGCTTTCTGGAGGAGCAGATTTAATAAAGCTTGGAGCCGTAGACGAAAAAGGAAGGCCAGTAAATGGTGCACTTCGTGAAGTAAACAGCCGGGCATACTGCTCTTGGTTTAATTTTAATGGCCCTGAGCAGAACAAAAAAATAAGCGTTCTTTCTGGTGGTGAAAAGAACCGGCTGAACATGGGCATGATGTTCAAGGAGGGCGGAAACGTCCTGCTCCTTGACGAGCCCACCAATGACCTTGACATTACAACAACCCGTTCTTTGGAAGAGGCCATAAATGAATTTGCCGGAGTTGTACTGGTAGTAAGCCATGACCGT
The DNA here is from genome assembly GCA_017476165.1 of Treponema sp. Lineage (GTDB taxonomy): Bacteria > Spirochaetota > Spirochaetia > Treponematales > Treponemataceae > Treponema_D. Next base: position 2,061 of record JAFVDR010000353.1, read on the forward strand.
TATTTTCTTGACCGCATTTGCACTCACATTCTTGCATTTGAAAACAACAGCGAAGTCAAGTGGTTTGAAGGCAACTGGAGTGAATATGCAGAATGGCGCAAGGAAATGCTTGGTGATGATGCAGACCGTCCCCACAAGACGATGTACCGCAAGCTTACGAGATAGTGGCAATGACGAAGGTTCCTTCTAATCGATTGCCAGTCAAGCTGATTGCACTTGATTTGGACGACACTCTTTTGAACGGCAATGCCCAGATAAGCGATGAAAACGTAAATGTACTGCGAAGGGCTGCATCGCTGGGCATTTATGTAGTACTGTGCTCTGGGCGTGCAGAAGATGCAATTCTGCCCTTTGTCCGTCGCATGGACATTGCAGGGCTTAAAGCCGGTCGCTACTTGATTGCAATAAATGGTTGCAGCATTTTTGACCTGCACACGAGGACTCAGATTTTCTGTCAAAATGTAGCCTCTGATATTTTATGCAAGGCCGATGCTGAAGGTGAAAAAATGGGACTTCGCAGTGAAGTGTATTCCCCCGACACCATTTACTACCGAGAGGCAACAAAGTGGACAAAGCTTGACGTTGACCTGTGCGGACTGAAAGGTGTTGCTGTAAAGGACTATGAGTCATTTTTGCAGAAAGGGGCATTTCCCAAGATGCTCATACCAGGAGAACCAGAAACGCTTTTGGTATTGCAGGACACATTGAAGGCTCTGTTTGGAACAAAGGCTGTCATCTTTACAAGCAAACCGTATTTTCTTGAAGTATTGCCCCCAAACTGTGGAAAAGGCGAGGCAATACGATGGCTCGCAGAGCATATAGGCATTCCAATGAATCAAACGATGGGCTTTGGAGACAGCATGAACGATGAAAGCATGATACGTTTGTGCGGATACGGTGTTGCCATGAAAAACGGGTTGAAATACATTCAGGACATTGCCACTTTCGTGACCGAAAAGGACAATAACGAAAGCGGTGTCGCTGATTTCATTCAGAAATACGTTCTGTAAGAAGTAATACCCTAGAACTGTTTTCAGAGTTTTTCCGATAGCAACGTGCTGAGTGTTTGACCGACGTTTAGGGACGAAAGAATTGCAGCTGTACGCCTTTGAGCGTTTTCAGCTGCTTTTTTATAAACTGTCTGTCGCTTGATGGCACGTATCAACAGATTCTTTGGCGTATGACTTATGTCAATGAATTCCAATATCTGAACAGAATAGCCGTTTTGCTCCAACACATCGGCACGAACAGCATCCGTAACAAGGGCTGAAAAACGTTCCTTGATGATGCCATAGCGCATAAGGCTGGAAAATGGACTGTCAGCAGAAAAGAGTTCCTTTTCTGCATCAAGAGACAGGTTTATTTCATGCTGACAGCAAGGTACGGAAAGAATCGCCGCCGCACCTTTTTCCACAGCATAATGCAGTGCATAATCGGTAGCCGTATCACATGCATGGAGGGTAATAATGATATCGGGTGCTGTCTGATGGTTGAATTGAGCTATGTCTCCTACGTAAAAATGTAATCCGCTGCATCCGAGTTCTTCCGCAAGAGACTGACAGTCGGCAATGACATCTGTTTTTAAATCAAGTCCGGTTATATCCACGGGGACATGCTTTATGTCGTTCAGAAAATAATAGACTGCAAAAGTCAGATACGATTTGCCGCAGCCAAAGTCGGCAATGTGAAGCGGCCTTTCTTTTGTAAAGCCTCTTGTTCCTGTGCAGAGACGCTGCACATCGTCCAGAATGTCTGCAATGTATTCCAGGAAACGGTTTATCTGGCGAAATTTATCGTACTTTTGGGACACAACCTTGCCTTCTTTCGTCATCACACCCAGTTTAACCAAGAATGGAACGGGCGTACCTTCCTCCATAATGTATTTCTTTGTTTTCTTGCTAGAAGCTGTAAACAGGTGCTGTCCTTGATTATCAGCCATTTCATTGCCGGAGGTTTTTCCCGAGGCATTCTTTTTTAAAGTTGTCGTTTGGCCGTGACGGTTTGTAAGGATTGTTATCTCTTCGGTATCTGTACGTTCCGTTACATTTTTGAATGTCACGCCGGCATGTTGCTTTAAAAAGGCTTCGACTTCGCTGCTTGTCATATGCTTTTGGAAAACCTGCTTTTCCGTAAAAAATTCTGCTTCATAAGTGCCAGTCCGTTTGAGGGCTGAATCTGCCGTTCTACGTAGTGCCTGCTGAAAAAGTCTCTTTTTTTGCATGCACTATCAAAGATTCATAATCATGGCAATTAAGGCGACATGAGTCATTGTTGTTGACTTGAGCTTCATCTTGATTTTGTCAAGACCGAACTTTCTTTTTCCTCGTCC